>CAKZNV010000090.1 GCA_937132085.1 uncultured Rubritalea sp.
GAAGCAAAACGCCTCACTAAGAAGTCACTCGATGCGCTCAAGCCACTCGGCAAGAAAGCCATCAGACTAGAGCAAATTGCTCACTATCTGTTAGACAGAGAGTATTAGGATTTCTCTAGTATTACAACTCGGTATTAGTCTCCTGTAATACATCATCCGCACTGCACCCTTGGCGCAATGTCATGGATGTATCCTCTCAGCAACGCCTGATGATTGGTTACGAGTTGGAGATATTTGATTTGGGAATGAGTCTTACCGAGATACTAAAACCTACAGTTTCTCACCTCCCTATGACCATAAATAGTAAAGTATTACAAAAAAAATCCGCCAAGCCTGAATTAGACCTGACGGATAAAACCCACAAAGGTTAAGACATGAAATTACTTACGACGGCGTAAGATGAGAGCAAGTCCACCAAGTCCAAGAAGAGCTGTTGATGATGGCTCAGGAATAGGTGCAGCTGTATAATCTAATGAAAATGTATCAATAGCTAGTTGACCATTCGCGTTTGTATCAACAAATGTGATTTCAACAAAGAGATCGCTACCGGTATTAGCAATAGTCGATGAAGTGATGTTGTCCCATGTGATGTTAGCTAGCGCATCGATGTCTGTAGTTACGTTATATAGAGACGCTGCTGCATTAGTAGCTCCGTCAAATACCTGAACCTGTGCTGTTAGAATGCCAGTGCCAAAAGTAATTTGCCCTAAGTCATAGGAGAGATCAAAGCTTCCTGCTCCCGCTACAGCGATAGACTGAGAAAGTGTCACTGAGCCATTAGCTGTAGAAGAGATAAATGTATCTCCACTTGCTGCTAGCAGCTGAGTCCCTGTGTTTCCTACGAAATAAGGTGCTCCATCTGGTGCTCCAAAGGTATCTCCAGCAGCCATACCGTAGGCGCCAGCTCCAGATATTGTCCATCCTGTGATTCCATTTGCAAATGCAGCTGTATCTCCCCAAGCAGGGTTAGCTGAGTCAACTACCACGGTATCATCAAAGTTGGAATTCACGATGACATTCGCTGCTGAGACTGATGAAGCTGTCGCTGCTGTTACCGCAGCTGATAATAGTATTTTTTTCATATTAGTTTAGTTGTTTTTATTGTTGTTGTTTTTTAAGATGCCTGATTGAGCGTCTGTAAATTGTTATCTAGCTAGAGTTTATTGATAGTTGCTAGCTTCTTAATGGTTTCAGCGTCTAGCTCTCCCTCGAAGATGTAAACCTCATCTAAGCAGCCTTTAATAGGTGCAGAAGGGATAAGGCTGACACCAAAGCGTAATGGTAATGAGCCCTCAGCTCTGATGTCTGTATTAATAGGAATCATGGCAGCAGAAGACGCAGCTCTTAAGGCTGGATCAGGGCGCCAGCTGTTATTCACCAATTGGCCATCCACGTATAATGATACTGTCGAGCTACCCTTATCGTTCACTTTATGAGTGCAGGCAATATGATGCCATTGGTTGTCAGCAATAACTGGCCCACCTCCGAGACTACCGTTATAGCCGACTACGGCCAGTCTCCCATCAGGTGAAATAGCCAGTTTCCATTTAGTATTACTGTTTAAATTATTGTCTCTAACCTTCCCCCAGGCGGCGATAGAAGTCCCAAAAGAGCTGAGTGAATCTGGCGATACGCGTATCCAGCAAGCTATAGAACGAGGAGCATCGCCTCCAATGCCTGGCCATTGAGTTAGAAGTTCTTCTCCTTTTTCTCCAGTAAAGCAAACTGCCTTACCAAAGCGTCCTGGTGTTTGCAACGCCACAGCTCTCGAGTTATTAGGAAGAGCTAAGCCTAGCTCTATCTGCGGATGATTTCCTTTAGATGGGAACCCTCCGTTTTTCACCTCATCAAAGCTCCAATGAAGATAAGGTAGAGAGCTTGGTAAACTAGTAAGGAAAGATAAGGGCTTTACTGGGATAGCTGTAAGCCTACCCACAGGGTCGACACGTCTTGCATCGCCTGCTGATAGCGTCGCAAACTCCTTTTTGTGCCTGAGTGCTGAGGCATTTACTTTCCCCTTAATCACATGTATCTCATCGTGGTCTTTAGGAGTAGAGATCACTCCGAACTCAGTGCCAAGATCTACAATATTGAGATCAGAGGTATTGACCGTAAATCCTTCCGCCCCTGATGGGACTTCAAACCAAGCTGTGCCTTCGTGCATGTAGAGAGTGTCATCGCCGCTGAGCGTAATGCTGGCTGGTGCCTGGAGGACTGATCTGACTCCGGACTTAAAAGTCAGCTCAATAGTTCCTTGCGTAACATTCAAGCTTGAGCCTTTTAGTAAAACTAATCCTTTAGGTTTCTCTTTTAGTTCTGTTGAGTGAGTTACTATGAACTGGGTGCCTGGTGCCGATTTAAATGCTAGTGGTGGTCCTGCATCAAAAGAAAAGAGACTCATCACTAGTAACCCGATCATTAAAATAGCTGCGGTTGCAAGTGCGACGATACGAAACGTTTTTCTTTTCTGCCTACTGATAATTCTATCCATAGGAACAACCGAGGTTTGAGATAAAGTCTGAACTTGCGTCTGACTAAGCAAGCTGTGCATTTCTGCCAACTCCACGTAATGCTCTAAAGATTCTTTATTAGCGAGCAACTCAGCTTTAAGAGTAATCAGATCGCTTTCTGAGATATAATAGTCTAGCCACTGCTCGATTAAATTAGTAAGTAACGGAGGCTTCATACTGCTCCTCCTTCCATTGCTATTCGCCCCTTGACACAGCTACGGAGCTTCGCACGAACCCGAGATAAAGTCGTTCGCAACGAATCTGCAGGACGGCCTATCTGCTGAGCATATATTTCAAGGTTAGTGCCTTTAGTGTAGCGGACTCTAATCAGATCCCGGTGCTTCTGCTTTAGTTCCTCCAAGCAACGATCCAAGGCTCGCTGCCGAAAGCTTAGATCCCGTGACTCACGTTGGTGCCATATCTCATCGATAGCCTGGATCAGCTCAGCATCGACTGAAGGTGAGAGGAAGCGCTTGTTATCTCGAAACTGAGCTTTGACAGAGTTTCTAGCTATAGAGAATATCCACGCTCTGAAATTTGTCCCCTCTTGGAAATTACTCATTTTTTCCCAGATAATGATGTTCGCATCCTGAAGAACGTCTTCGACATCATCAGAGCCAGGCATCAAAGACACAATATAGGCTCTTAACGCCGTTTGGTGCGCTAAGAGTAACTTTACAAATGCCTGTAATTCTGTGGAATGAGATTTCATACTCACTAGCATATGCGACAGCTTCTCGTTTTCTAAACAAATTTGTTTAAGAAAAGATCATCACACCCACAATAACACCGATCTACAGCTACCTCATTCCAGCCACCTGAGCTGAGTAATCTACTAAGTCATCGCTTTTAGAGCACAAAAAATCCGCTAAGCCTAAATTAGGCTTAGCGGATGAAATTAATTCAACTAAAATAGAATTGGTATTACTTACGACGACGTAAGATAAGCGCAAGTCCACCAAGGCCAAGAAGGGCTGTTGATGATGGCTCTGGGACTGGTGTCACATCGATGACTACTTCATCAAGACCAAAGTCCGAGTAGCGGTTATCCGCACCTACACGTCCACCAAGTCTCATGTTAGTAATTGTCTGAGTAGCTCCTCCTGTGAGCTGGGCAGTTCCGATAGATGCTCCATCGATGAGGAGTTCTACTGTAGAATCAGCTGCTAGAGTTCCTGCTGAACCTACCATGCGAATAGTTCTCCAAAGCGAATTAGAGGTATCCACAGATGATCCGATTCCACCACCACCAGTGCCGATGTTAAAGAGCTGCAAATTTCCAACACCGTTTGTTTCGAATGCAAAGTGAGCGCCACCAGTAGTTTGGAAAGTTAGATAGTCATCGAAACCTACGCTAGCCACCTGGTTTACTGAGAAGCTCAAGTCGAAGTTGTTTAGAGCAATTGCGCTTACTGAGAGATCTACATTCACAGCATCTGAACCAGCTACATCACCACCGTCAAAGTCAGCAAAGAAACCAGAAGATCCAGTGCCTGCGCCAGATGTTACCGAGCCTTGAGCAGTAGCTACTGCTGTGCCAGGTCCAGAATTAACAGTAGAATCTGCTGTTTCAAAAGAATATTGATATACCACCGCTGCCTGAGCCGATGCTACAAGCGCAGCTGATGTTGCGAGTATTGTTATTGTTTTTTTCATGATTATTTGTGTGTGTTTTTATTTTCTCCATCCATTAGAGATCTTTATAAATTACTTAGCGGTCGGATGATTATTCCGCATAAGATTCTGAATCGATGCCTGATCTAGAGCACCGTAAAAAAGGTAAACTTCGTCTATTGCTCCTCTGAAGACAATAGGAGCAGTGTTAGGCTTGTGAATGCTGCAGCCTATTCTGACAGGAGTTGAATCTGATCGCTGGGTGAGCGTGTTAGTGGGCTGAATACGATAGGTGGTGACATCCTCTATTTCCCCATCAACATACAGCGTAACTTCTATAGCTCCACTGCCTTGATCTATAGGCTTCATCACACAGGCAAGGTGGTGCCATTTACCATCTGTAACATTAGTTTTTCCTGCGTAGACTCCTCCACCATGACAAGCGGAAACACCAGATTTGCCGATATATTGTTTCCAGATTGAATTCGATTGAGTTCTTTTGCTATCGTCAAGACAGTAGCCCCAGCCGATCAAACCTGCGATGTCTGTTCCATTTGGTTTGGAAGTATAGGAAGTCCGCACCCAACAGGCTGTTGTTCGTGGTGCATTTCCTTCAATCCCTGGTAATTGAGTGTGTAGTTGTTGGCCTTTTACACCATTAAATCGAACCGCCTTACCGAAAGGTCCATTTGTGCGCAATTTTTTAATATCAAACTTAGGTGATCTAGCGCCAGCAAGCTCGATACTAGGGTGAGTTCCTTCCGCGTTGAATTTCCCCGCTACGATATTGTCAAAACTCCAATGCACATAGGGTAGCGTGGTGGGTAGTTTAGTCAGAAAATCACTAGCCTTCACCGGAATGGAAACAAGCCTCCCGACAGGATCTCTGCGTCTAGCTTGCCCCGCAGACAGAGTGGCAGATTCTTTGCGGTGAATTAATGTAGATGCCTTTACTTTACCTTTTAGAACATGAATCTCGTCAGCGCCTGTAGGTTTAACAATCACACCAAACTCAGTGCCTAAATCTACGATATTGAGATCGGAAGAATTCACTGTGAAGCCCTCTGCGCCTGATGGCACATGAAACCAAGCCGTTCCTTCACGCATGTAGAGAGTGTCGTCTGAGTTTAAAGTGACGCTTGCTGGAGCTTGTAGGATAGACTTCACTCCAGACTTAAAGGTAAACTCGATTGTTCCTTGGCTAATAGTGAGACTTGAGCCTTTCACTAACACAAGACCTTCTGGCTTTTCTTTAAGATCTGAAGGATGAGTAACTGCATAGTCTGTTCCTGGAGCAAACTTGAATGCTAGAGGAGGTTCATTGCCAGCCGTCTCGTAAAAGCTGAGAATAGAAATACTAAGAAGCACTAGAGCCGCCGTCGCTAGCGCTACAAATCGTAGCGTTTTTCTCTTTTGACGACGGATGATGCGCTCGATAGGGACGACAGATGCTCCACCTACTGGAACAATAGGCTCATGCACTAGCTCAAGTGAGTTCTGCAAGCGTGCGTATTGGAGATACTGCTGAAGTGACTCTGGATGCTGTAAAAGTTCGTTTTCTAAAAGAACCATATTTTCGCTAGAAATAGTTCCATCCAGCGCTTCTTGGCAAAGAGACTCTAGTTCATTGTGGTTCATGCGAGCCTCCCTTCTGGAGATTGATTTTCAATACACTTTTTAAGAGCAGCTCGAGTGCGGAATAACGAAACTCGGAGTGCGCTGGCTGGCTTCTGTAGTGAAGCAGCTAAATTCTCTAGGCTTTGCCCTTTAGAGTAGCGATGCTGGATAAGCTGGCGTTGGTTTTCGTTGAGCTTGTTCATGCAGCTCTCAAGAGCGAGTAGATGCTGCTCATTATCCTGCTCTATAGGATCTACCTCAGCGATGGCATCGACTAGCTTATCACTAAACACGATCCTGCCATCACGTTTAGCCCTATCTCGATGATGCATCACCTCATAGCGAGCAATGGTAAATGCCCAGGCTAGGAAATTAGAACCATCTTCATACTTTTCCATCTTCTGCCACAGCACCAGATTGGTTTCCTGTAGAACATCACTCACACCGGGAGCGCCTGGCATAAGAGATACGACAAAGCCTCTGAGCGCACCTTGGTGTTGCGTCATGAGCTGAACGTAGTTCTGGAGTGATTGAGAGTTTTTCTTCATTCTATACCTATATACCAAATAGGATAAAAGAACGTTACATTTTTTATTTTAGTAATCGAGTAGGGAGCGGGGTCACCCCCTAACTCCCTCTCACACCACCTGCCATACGGTTCCGTAGCTCGGCGGTTCACAGTAGAACTAGCTGTTCAATATACTTTGCTTCTGATTGCAGGTTTACTAGACCTTTCTGATCAAAGAACTTCTTACGCACTGTCGCATTCATGAAGTTCGCTCCACTATTATACCATGCTCCTCGACCATTAAAGGCACTTATCGAGGCGGTTGCTTCATGGAGTCCAAGTCCTATCAGTTTACAACGACGTGTCCATGGTCGTTTCCATTGTCGCCACAGGATATTTCGGAGTCGCCTTCGTATCCAGCTGTCCAGTGTATCCAAGATCGACTTCGCCTCGGTTGCTCTAAAATAGCCTACCCAGCCCCTTAATAAAGGGTTTAAGTTTTCTCTGATAAAGCGTTCGAGGTTTCTGCCTTTTCCTTGTCGCATCAATGCTTTTACCTTCTTCTTAAAACGCTTCACACTCGCTGGTGCGATGCGTAGTTTTGCCTTTTTATGGTGCGTGACGCTGTAGCCGAGGAACTTCCGTTTCCACGGTCGATCCACGGCACTCTTACTACGATTTATACGTAGCTTAAGTTTACGTTCTAACCAATCGCTAACACTCACGAGGACTCTCTCTGCCGATTTTCTTGATCTCACATAAATGTTACAATCATCTGCATATCTAACAAAACTATGCCCTCGTGTTGATAGTTCTTTATCAAAGCGGTGGAGTAATATGTTAGATAACAGTGGCGACAGAGGTCCTCCTTGCGGAGTGCCTTGGACGCGTTGGCTCTCTACTCCGTCTGCCATGACTCCTGCTTGCAGGTAGCGTCTGATGAGTTTGAGTAAAACGGGATCGTTCACTCGCTCTCGCAGGCACTGCATCAGGATGTCATGATTGACGATATCGAAGAACTTTTCCAAATCCAGATCGACTACCCAACGCTTGCCTTGGTGCTGATACTCTTGTGCTTTTCGCACTGCTTGTATCGCACTTCGACGAGGTCGGAAGCCGTAACTTTCTTCGCAAAAGTGAGGATCAAATATCGGAGTCAACACTTGCGTAATTGCTTGTTGAATCAAACGATCTAGCACTGTGGGAACTCCTAACATTCTCACCCCTCCGTCAGGTTTAGGTATATCCACACGCTTCACAGCGCATGGCTGATAGCTACCATCTAGTAGCTTGGTTTTGATCAAGTCCCAGTGGGTCTTGAGCCATTCGGACAGCTCATCAACGGTCATCCCATCGACTCCTGCTGCCCCTTTGTTAGAACTTACTCGTTTGAGAGCATCTAACATATTGTCTCTATCGATCACTGCAGTCATAAGACTGGGTGTATTGCAATGAACATGCTCCTCAGACGACCCAACGTTTGAAACACCATCAGTATATCCTAGCAAATACTGTCCGCCGCTTTCTACTTCTGGTTCTACCATCTCAGGCTTCTTGTCTGTTTCTGTCTCGTTGTTAGCCATCTGGGGTTTCCATTGGTTTTACTATGTTTAGGCCTTCAGACGGATCGATTTTCGTCCTACTATGCCCTCGGCTGACTTCTGCAATGCCTTCCTCACACCTCGCGATGCAAGTAGTCGCTTCGTTGACACCATTGCAGATCTCCCTGGGTAATGCACACTGACCTCCACACTTATCTCTGCCACATTTACGCCAACACCTTCCGTGCAGATTTTGGGCTTTGAAGATAATTGCCTCCTCACCCGGTGTTGTTCGCCTCATATGTGATTCTTGTTCATCAGAGCAGTGCTTTGCCTTCAGCTTCCTTCAGCCAAGACCTCACGATCTTAACCTTGCCGTTCGGCTAGTGGTTCTCTCTGCAGAGCCCACAAGGGACTTTAACCCTCAAGTCAGTGCGCCATGCCAGGCGCACAATAAAAAAGCCGCTCGGTTTCCCGAGCGGCTTAAAAGTTGTTGAAGATACTAAATGATTAGTCTTCTGATGGGCTCCACTCTTCAGTAGAAGGTGATGCAAGGTTGAAGGCTTGCTCTAGGCCAACCATCTCGCTTGAAGGCTTGAGTGTCTCGAATGACTGAGACTCCTTCTGGAGCTGCTCTGCACTGTATTCAACAGCCTTGACTGAGAGTCCGATACGGCGCTCTACTTTGTCTACCTTGATAACGCGTGCTTCCACATCGTCACCTACCTTAAGAACGTCTTTCACTTTCTCAACATGATCTTCAGAGAGCTGAGAGATGTGGATGAGTCCGTCGATGTCGTCCTGTAGGTTTACGAATGCTCCGAATGAAGCAATCTTAGCTACCTGGCCTTTGACCATGTCGCCTACCTTGAACTTGTCGTCGATGTCAGACCATGGATCGTTCTCAGCTTGCTTGATGCCGAGTGATACACGTTGGTTCTCTTTGTCGATGCTGAGAACTACTGCCTCAACTTCGTCGCCCTTCTTAAGAACTTCTGATGGGTGGTTGATCTTACGTGTCCATGATAGATCGGATACGTGAATCATTCCGTCGATTCCCTCTTCAAGACCTACGAATGCACCGTAAGTAGTGAGGTTACGCACAGCACCTGTGATGCGCTGACCGATTGGGTAACGAGCTTCGATTTCGTCCCATGGATTTGCCTCTAGCTGGCGAACTCCAAGAGAGATCTTCTGCTCATCGATAGAGATACCGAGAACAACTGCCTCGATTTCCTGATCTAGCTCAAGAACGTCAGATGGACGTGTGATGCGCTTGACCCATGATAGCTCAGATACGTGAACGAGTCCTTCGACACCCTTCTCGATCTCGATGAATGCTCCGTATGGAAGAAGCTTAGTGACTTTTCCTTTAACCTGCTGGCCAATTGGGAACTTCGCTTCGATGTCCTGCCATGGATTGTCCTGCATTTGCTTAAGTCCGAGTGATACACGCTCTTTCTCACGGTCCACGTCGAGGATCTGCACGTCGAGTGCTTTGCCGATGTGAAGCATCTCAGATGGGTGAGAAATTCTTCCCCAGCTCATGTCTGTGATGTGTAGAAGTCCGTCCATGCCCTGAAGATCAACGAATGCGCCGAAGTCTGTGATATTCTTCACAATACCTTCAACCTTATCGCCTACCTTAACAGTCTGTAGGAACTGCTGGCGTAGCTCGCTGCGCTCAGCTTCGATCACTTCACGACGTGAAAGAACTACGTTCTGACGCTCGTCGTTAGCTTTAACGATCTTAAATTCGAATACCTTACCGACATATTCAGTAAGATCTTTTGGTGGGATGATATCAACCTGTGAACCTGGTAGGAATGCTTCCACACCTACGTTCACCATGAGGCCACCCTTGACCACGCTCTTGACCTTGCCTTTGACAAGACCACCGTCTTCGTAAACCTTGACGATTTTTTCCCAGTTCTGTCTGTGTGCAGCTTTCTCTTTAGAAAGGACGACCATTCCTTCGTCGTTCTCTAACTTCATGAGAAGCACTTCTACGACGTCGCCGATTTCGACTTCTTCGTCTTCAAATTCTGATGTAGGGATTGCTCCTTCAGATTTATATCCGATATCCACGAGGATTACCTGTGGGCGGATGTCAATGATAGTGCCGTTAACGATACTACCTTCTTTAAATTCTCTGAATTTTGAATCGATCAAATCAGAGAGTTCAGCATTAATGCTCATAATTATTGTTTGTTTAGGTTAAGGTTATGTTCCTTGGTTTTCATATTTTCTCCCTAAAAACCTCGTAAAGCCAATGAGTGACGAGGCTCGAACAACCTCATTGACAGGAAAAATGTGAGCCGCATTTCTAGTCAGAATTGCCCACAAAGCAAGCAGAATGTTAGCAAAATGAGCGTTTTCATCTAATTAATGACACCCCCTATTTAGTTAAAATAACTATCCGGTTTGTATTCGTGCCTTTCTGCTGATTATCCACCCCCCAGCTATTAGCAGTTCCCCTGAATTTCTGGTCATTAATTATGACAGAATCAACGATTAAACCAGCCTTATGAGCCGCCTTAACGACGAGATTTTCCAACAAGCCCTCCCCCTCTCTTCATAGGCTATGACACCGTTTTTCTTAAGAGTTCTAGCCAGTTCTATTACTTTTAGTCGACCATATCCATAAACGGAGAAGAAGTCACAACCAAATCCATCGAGTGGCAAGCGATGTAAAAGGTTTTTCAGCAGGTTCTTTTCCTAGAGTCGAAGCTACTTTGCCAAGTGTAAATTTTCCTCTTTCGTTAGTTTAGAAAGAAGTGACTTTATTTTTTTCTAAGAATCAAAGAAATACCCTTGGGTTCTGGACGCTGTTGCCTATTTTCATTTATTTTACACTGTCGAGCTGCTGTGCCGGCTTGATTTGGAGGCAAAGTGTTAACAGAAAATAAACCTGTGAATGCCCTGTAAGTCTATTAGTTGTTGCCACCTCAATCCATTGATCGATCAGATCGAGACGATTAGACTTTTCTCGGTCTAGTAAAGAATGACGTAATGAACTTATTTGACGAAGTGTTGTAGAAAGGTAAAATTCTGAAAGGTCTGACTTTTCTTGCTCTGAAAGGTCGACTTTCTCATCTAATGGGATTTCAGCGAGTCGATCGTCCAAGAAACGCAGCTTCGAGAACAGTAGTTCCTCGTCCCATAAAATAATCATAACCGGAATCTCCAGCAGAAGTAGGCAGCTCTATGAATAACCTTGGAAGCTGAGGTTTAAAACAAGCACGATAAGAGGCTTCATGAAGAGAATGGGCAGCACTTTGCTTAGACGTCCAAAATTCATTAATAAAAAGCCACGTCTTGGCCATCAATAACCTTTTCGAAGCTTCTCGTATCGGTATCAAATTCATTAAAATCCTCAACCGTAGCAAGAAAAGAGGAAATCTTTTTTGTTACATTAATTGAGGATGAAGGAGAAATCCCTTTCTTAGTAAGAGTGACCGACATGTTGTCACGAACTTAACCGACAAGAATATTTTTGAAGATTCTAATTTGAGAACTGCTACCCTAGAAACCTTAGAGATTCTTCCTACCGCCCTGCTAACCATCACATCTTGACCTGCTCACTCGTTATCTTCCAGTAAGGAATAGAAGGAAAGAGTGAAATATCTGAAACAATATAGCCTTCTATATCATCAAGTTTTTCGAGGAAACCAGGTTCGTCAAACTTTCGACCAGAGCCAACCATATAACTTGGACAAAAATATATCTCTCCATTAAATATACTGTGCACATCCCATTTCTTACCGTTTCCGTCCATCCTACCCAGCCCCTTCACTCTGAGCCAAACTACCGCCAAGAATTTCATAAGCTAACCTTCACTAAAGTAGAAAAGAAACTCTTCTACCATCTGTGAAATACTTTTTAGTATCCTATTTTCTTAAATGAAGCGCTTGAGACAATGCCTCAATCTCCCAGTGTAAAACATTATTTTTGATTACTCATAGCCTCTAACAGTGTTTTCATCACTCAATTTCCCCAAGAAAATTAGTCTTAGCCTTACACCAACCACAAAAAAGCCCTTAGTTAGCGTTAGCTAACTAAGGGCATAATAACCTGGCGACGACCTACTCTCACAGGACCTATCGTCCAACTACCATCGGCGCAAAAGCGTTTCACTTCCGGGTTCGGAATGGGACCGGGTGGTTCCACTTTGCTATGGTCACCAGATTCCCAAAGGCTAATTACAATTTATAGTCTATAAAGAGTATTCCTTCGGACATCTAGCGGCTTAAACTAGGCGAATAGTATGTTGTTTGTTTTGATTATTTGAAAATAGCGTATTCTAGAATAGAAGAGCTATGACAAGCTGTATAGACATATTAAGTATTTCTCTACCAAGTGGTAGTTGACTGCTGTGTTTTTCAATTTCAACAAAATGCTTACTTACGTTTACATTGTCTACCAACTTTTAGGATGGATCGAACATTGTTGATCTTGGAATTGTTTCTAATTTTCTTAACTTCCTGCTTTATATATTTAAAGGCTAAGGAATCAAGCCAAACGGATGATTAGTACTGGTGAGCTGAATACGTTGCCGCACTTACACCCCCAGCCTATCAACGTGGTGGTCTTCCACGATCCTTCAGGGAAAATTAATCTTGGGAATAGCTTGGCGCTTAGATGCTTTCAGCGCTTATCTAGTCCGTACTTAGCTACCCTGCGATGCTCTTGACAGAACAACAGGAACACCAGAGGTACGTCAAACTCGGTCCTCTCGTACTAGAGTTTGAACCCCACAATTTTCCTACGCCCACAGAGGATAGAGGACCGAACTGTCTCGCGACGTTCTGAACCCAGCTCGCGTGCCGCTTTA
>CAKZNV010000091.1 GCA_937132085.1 uncultured Rubritalea sp.
TCATCATAGTCATCATCATCGTAGCGTTTTCTTTTACGATAATCCCTGTCTCTGTCTTTTCTGCCCATGCAGGAACTTATCGCATGCAGGGCAGATTCGTCAAGTGGCTATGATTCTAAGAAATCGATGACTTCCTGAGGATCTGGCTTTACTGTTTTCGCTACTTTCTCGAGTCCTGCTAAACAAGCTAGTCTTTCAGGGATGTCGGTAGTGCCTTTGCCTAGTTCTTCGTCCATTGTATCGATGAATTTAGAAGGGTGGGCAGTTTCTAGAATGATGGTGTGTGAGTCAGTGACGGCTTCTTGCCAGATCTGAGATGCTAGCCAACCAATCGCTCCGTGAGGGTCGATGGTGTAGCCGTAGAGCTCTTTCACAGCTTTGATCGCATCACGAGTCTCATCGTCATCGAAGGCTAGTCCGCTGACGCTCTCACGCATTGATTCCCAGTCGTCTCCGAAGATGTGCTGCATACGTGCGAAGTTCGATGGAGCGCCTACATCCATTGCATTTGAGATGGTAGCGATGGATGGTTGAGGTGAGTATTCTCCATCAGCTAGATAGCGTGGCACCACGTCGTTTAGGTTCGTAGCGGCGACGAATTGTCTGATAGGTAGTCCCATCTGCTGAGCGAAGAGGCCGGCTGTTAGGTTACCGAAGTTTCCACTCGGGATGACGAAGGTAGGCTGAGCATTCTCATTTCTATCTAGCAACTGACGAGCAGCGTGGAAGTAGTAGAATGATTGTGGAAGGAGTCTAGAAATGTTGATGGAGTTCGCCGAGGTGAGGTTGTGTTTCTTCGATAGTTCAGTATCGAGGAAGCAGGCTTTGACCATACGTTGGCAGTCATCGAAGCTGCCTTCTACCTCTAGAGCAGAAATGTTAGCGCCTAGAGTGGTGAGCTGTTTTTCTTGGAGGTCACTGACTCCGCCTTTAGGATAAAGTATGATGACTTTAGTGCCTTCTACATGGTGGAATGCTGAGGCTACAGCGCCGCCAGTATCGCCAGATGTAGCGACGAGGACGGTGAGTTCTTGGTCATCATCTTTGGTCAGATACGCCATGAGCCTGGCCATAAATCTTGCGCCAAAGTCTTTGAATGCAAGTGTAGGGCCATGGAATAGCTCAAGCACGAATGATTGATCTGTTAGAGGGACAATCGGTGCGTCGAAGTTGATGGCATCGGATACGATTTCTTTGAGGTCGTTCTCTGGGATAGAGCCTTGGAAGAAGTGGCTAGCGATTTCGTAGCCGAGATCTGCGAAGCTGAGAGATCTCCATTTCTTCCAAAATGATTCTGGAAGTGGAGTGATAGTCTCTGGCATGTAGAGGCCGTTGTCCGCAGGTAGTGAGCGGATCACGGCTTCCTTTAGATCTACTTTGAGGTCTGGATTGTTGGTAGAATAAAATTGCATGACGATCTCTTGTTAGTTGATGACGTGGACACCATTTTTGTTGATCTTGGAGACGTAGGCTTGGTTCTCTAGATTGATGTCAGTGAATACTTTAGAGACTGCATTGGCTACATTCTGAGCCACATCTTTACCTTCACAGAGGGCGAAGACACTAGGTCCGGCACCTGAGATAGAGAAGCCGAGCGCACCGTTAGCGAGTGCTGCACGTTTGGCTTTATAGAATTCTGGGATGAGCTTTTGGCGGTGTGGCTCAGCGATGACATCATGGATGGAGCGACTGATCATACCGTAGTCTTCCTGGATGATTCCGCAGATGAGTCCCCCGAGATTTCCGATCTGCTGAGTAGCATTTACGATAGGGATGTCTTTAGGTAGGATCTCACGAGCGATCTTAGTGAGGATCTCGATGTCTGGATGCACGACTGCTGCGTAGAGTTTCTCTGGAACAGGAAGCTGAGCGATGTCTAGCTCTTGGTTAGAGCGGATGAAGACGATGCCACCGAGTAGTGATGGTCCGACGTTATCTGCATGGTAAGCACCATCTGCGCTGGCTTCACCAGTCATGGCGAAGGGCAGAAGTTGCTTCTTAGAAAGTGGTTCGCCGATGAGCTTGTTCACTGCGTAGACGCCAGCGACAGCGGATGCTGCGGAGGAGCCGAGGCCACTACCGAATGGCATTTTCTTATGGATTTCCATCTCTATGCCACGGTCTAACATGCCGAGGTGGCGTAGTAGATCTAGAGCGGCTACACCAGCGGTATTTCCCTCAACAGTTTTAGGGAGTTTACCCCCGTCACCAGTAATTTTCGTAATGCGTAGACCTGGCTTATCAGAGTGGCGGACGATGACTTCATCGCCAGGGGCATCGATAGCGAAGCCGAGAACATCATAGCCGCAGGCTACGTTTGCTACAGTGGCTGGCGCAAATACTTTTACTTC
>CAKZNV010000092.1 GCA_937132085.1 uncultured Rubritalea sp.
TCTTCAACTTTGCCATCTTTCTCATAGCGCAGTTCGCCTGGCTGGAGAGCTGTGACGAGTGCTGCGTGAAGCTCTAGCACACCCATCTCACCGTCTGCACCGGGTAGGTAAACGTCTGTGACTGTGTCTGAGAAGATCTTCTTCTCCGGAGTTACGATTTCTAGTTTGAGTGACATGGAATTAAAGTTATCAGTTATTTGTTATTGGTAACTAGTTTGTGGCGCTTGGTAGCGCCATTTATAATTAGTCGCGTGGCACTGTTTCGATGCCGGCTTTCATGTAGAAGTTACCTTCTGGCACGTCGTCCCACTTACCATCGAGGATTTCTGCGAATCCTTTCACAGTCTCGTCTAGCTTGGAGTAAACTCCAGGAACGTTTGTGAACACTTCCGCTACGTGGAACGGCTGAGTGAGGAAACGCTGAATTTTACGCGCACGGTAAACTGAAAGCTTATCTTCGTCTGAGAGTTCGTCCATTCCAAGAATAGCGATGATGTCCTGAAGGTCTTTGTATCTCTGGAGAACGTTCTGAACTCCACGTGCTACTCTGTAGTGCTCTTCACCGATCACATCAGCTGAGAGTGCCTTAGAGGTAGATGCGAGTGGATCAACCGCTGGGAAGAGTCCCTGCTCAGCGAGTGAACGCTCAAGAACAACAGTCGCATCAAGGTGAGCGAATGTGTTAGCTGGAGCTGGGTCAGTCAAGTCATCCGCAGGAACGTAAACCGCCTGAAGTGAAGTAATAGAACCTTTCTTAGTAGAAGTGATTCGCTCCTGAAGTCCTGCCATTTCCTCAGCAAGTGTAGGCTGGTAACCCACCGCTGATGGAGTTCTTCCGAGTAGAGCTGATACCTCTGATCCCGCTTGTGAGAATCGGAAAATGTTATCAACGAAGAGTAGAACGTCCTGTCCTTCTTCATCACGGAAATGCTCAGCCATGGTGAGTGCTGAGAGAGCAACACGGAGACGCGCTCCTGGAGGCTCGTTCATCTGTCCATACACGAGAGCTACCTTAGATCCGTCTGCGAGGATCGGGTTACCTGCGTCGTCGAGCTTAGGATGACCTTTTTCGTCTTTTTCAGTTTGGATAACGTTAGACTCGATCATTTCCCAGTAAAGGTCATTTCCCTCACGAGTTCTCTCACCCACACCAGCGAATACGGAGTAACCACCATGCCCGAGAGCAATGTTGTTGATGAGCTCCATGATAACCACAGTCTTACCAACACCAGCACCACCGAAGGCTCCCACTTTACCACCCTTAAGGAATGGGCAGATGAGGTCGATCACTTTGATTCCTGTTTCGAGGATCTCTGTGGATGAGGCTTGGTCAACGAGCTTAGGAGCTGGGCGGTGAATAGATGAACGCTTCGTTGCGTCTGCGAGTGGCACGTTTTCGTCCACAATCTCACCTGTTACATTGAAGATACGTCCGAGAACTTGGTCACCTACTGGCACGGTGATAGGTGCGCCTGTGTCAACGATGTCAAGACCACGCTTAAGACCGTCTGAAGAACTCATTGCGATTGCGCGAACCCATCCGTCACCGAGGTGCTGCTGCACTTCGAGAACTAGTTTAGCTGGTGCTCCATCGAGCTCATAATTGATCTCAAGGGCATTATAGATATCTGGCAGTGTGCTTGCTTCTGAGAAGTCAGCATCTACAACAGCGCCGATCACCTGAACGATTTTTCCTACGTTACTCATATTTTTAGTTGGTTTGTGTTTTGAAAAGTTGAAAGTTGCCAGTTTACAGTTGCCAGTTTTTTCACTGGTAGTTTGGACTGTTAATAGCACTCTTTGGTTCTTATTTAGTTCTTAATTTGTTATTCTTTTTTTAGATTATTTTGTTTCAGAAGCACAGTCTGGTAACTGGCAACTGATAACTGTAAACTCTACTATTCCATTGCCTTCATGGCGGTAGTGATTTCTAGAAGCTCGGCGGTAATGGCTGCCTGGCGGAGCTTGTTGTAATCGAGAGTGAGGTCATCGATCATGTTATTCGCATTATCAGTAGCAGACTTCATGGAGACCATTCGTGCAGAGTGCTCAGAAGCGCGAGCTTCTAAGATCATCTGATAGATCTGGAAATTTAGATACTGTGGAAGGAGTGTATCGAGAACTACTTCTGGGCTTGGCTCAAACTCGTAGTCCTTAGACATTGCAGAGCTGTGATCCGTATCTGTGATCTCATCTTTACCTACACCTTCATAGTCACGCTTCTCGGCTAGCTTATCTGCCTCGATAGGAAGTAACTGTGAGCAGTATGGCTCCTGAACGAGTGTGGAAACGAAGTTCGTGAAGCAGACCTTGATCTTATCGTAGTTCCCTTCGAGAAATTCATCTGTGAGGAACTTAGCGATAGGACGAGCTTCTGAGAAAGCTACTGGATCTTCTACGGGGAAGTCAGCCTTGATCGGATCACCAGTTTTCTCTAGCTGGATGCGGAGTTTCTTACCTACAGTGGCGTAGGTGGTAGTCTCATTTTCTTCGCGTCTTACGAGCTTGAGAAGGTTAGTATTGAGTCCACCACAGAGACCTTTATCAGTAGAAATGACAAGGGTCAGAGTCTTCTCTCCCTCACGCTTTTCGAGCAGTGGGTGAGATTCTTCGTCCACGTTCTCCTTGAGGTTCACGAGGACTTGGTTGAGCTGGTCAGCATACTCACGGCCTGCGAGTGCTTGATCCTGGGCTTTCTTCATCTTAGCCGCAGCAACAAGTTGCATCGCACGCGTGATCTGTGCTGTGTTTTTTACCGACTTAATGCGTCGGCGGATGTCTCTGAGGTTTGCCATTTTGTTAGAAGTAGTTAGTAGATAGTAGGATAGTAGTTAGCTGAGAGCACTGCTTTCACAGTGCTATTTATAACTTACTTCCAAGTGCCTTTGTAGTCCTTGAGTGCTGAGTGGAGAGCATCGTTTACACCGTCAGTCATTGCCTTTTCGTCAGCGATGAGCTGTAGGACGTCTGCCTTGCGTGTCTCCATAAATTCTTCGAGTCCAGCTTGGCACTCTTCTACGCGCTCCACATCTACGTCATCGAAGTATCCGTTCTGCATAGAGAAGAGAACTACCACCTGCATCTGCATAGACATCGGTGAGTATTGGTTCTGCTTGAAGAGCTCGACAATACGCTGACCACGCTCGATCTTGCCTTTGGTCTGATCATCAAGATCTGATCCAAACTGGGCGAATGCCTGAAGCTCGCGGAACTGCGCTAGGTCAAGTTTCACTGTTCCAGATACTTTCTTGATCGCCTTAGTCTGCGCTGCTGATCCCACACGGGATACTGAGAGACCAACGGAGATCGCTGGGCGGATACCTTGGTAGAAAAGGTCATTTTCTAGGAAGATCTGTCCGTCTGTGATGGAGATCACGTTAGTAGGAATGTATGCAGATACGTCACCAGCCTGTGTCTCAATGATAGGAAGCGCTGTGAGTGATCCACCACCAGCATTCTCTGAGAGACGTGCTGAACGCTCAAGAAGTCTTGAGTGAAGGTAGAAAACATCTCCAGGATATGCCTCACGTCCAGAAGGACGCTTAAGGATGAGTGATACCTGACGGTATGCCACCGCGTGCTTAGAAAGGTCATCAAATACGATGAGACACTCTTTGCCCTGATCCATGAGATACTCAGCTACTGCACAACCTGTGTATGGTGCGAGGTATTGGTTCGCTGCTGAGTCAGCAGCTGTAGCAGCTACGATGGTTGTGTATTCCATTGCGCCTGCTTCTTCGAGAGTCGCCTGGATACGTGCTACGTTAGATGCTTTCTGACCGATCGCTACATAGATACAGTAGAGTGGTGCGTGATCCTTGAGCTTGCCTGCTTCCGCAGCCTTGTTCTGGTTCGCTTGTGAGATGATGGTGTCGATAGCGATGGTAGTTTTACCAGTTCCACGGTCACCAATGATGAGCTCACGCTGTCCACGACCGATTGGAACCATCGCATCAATCGCCATGATACCAGTCTGCACTGGAACAGATACTGACTTACGCTTAATGATACCAGGAGC
>CAKZNV010000093.1 GCA_937132085.1 uncultured Rubritalea sp.
ATGGTCAGAAGGCTGGGCTGGAGTGTGAACTGGAGTGTCACATTCGCATGGGCTATTTCGGCTGTTGGTTTTGCTATAGCTGCGCTGGGAAATGGATCGGTTGTGAGTTTTGTTGGAGGTATTGTGCTTGCACTGATTGCTCATAGTTTGTCTTCGCCGTTGTTGTCACAGATTTATCGGAGGCATTATCCTAGTGAGATCAGGGGGAAACTTTTTTCTACCGTGGGGATGATTAAAGCAGGTTCTGCGGCTTTGTTTGCCTTTCTAGTAGGGGGGATGTTAGCGAGTGGTGATCTGAGTTATACTGGGCTGTTATGGATATTCTCTGGCTGTAGTTTGCTGAAAGGCTTGTTCACGATGACGATGAAGCCTGTGTATTTACGCAAGAGTAATAAGCTGAAATTGTTAGAGTCATTCGGTCACCTGAAGACTGATGCTGTGTTCAGAAAGTTAATCATGACTTGGATGCTGTTAGGGATTGGTAATTTGTTGGCGATGGCGCTGTTCGTAGACTATATTTCTAATGATGATTACAGCTTTGGCTTCAATGAGGCAGAGATCAGTATGGTCACTACGACAGTGCCGATGTTGGCATTTATCGTGTTTGTAGTGATGTGGGGGGCGATCTACGATAAGATGGAATTTTACCTGCTGAGAGTAGTGGTGAACCTGTTCTTTATTGCCGGAATCTTGGTGTTTTACTTCTCGGGGACATTCTGGGGATTGTGCGCAGGTATGGCTCTGCACGGTATGGGCAAGGCTGGAGGGACAGTTTTATGGAGCCTGTGGGTGACAAAGTTTGCGCCTGCGGATCATGTGAGTGAATACATGAGCGTGCATACTAGTCTGACTGGTGTGCGAGGAATTCTTACTGCCTTTATCGCTTTCCCATTGATTGCGCATATCGGTCCATTCGGCATCGGAATGATCGGTGGAGGTCTGATCCTAGCATCTTCACTCTGGCTGATGCCTGAGGTGTTGAAGAACAATTTCAATAAGGGAAACAAGCTTACTTAGAGCTGTCTTTTGACTGGGGCTTTTTCTTCTTTTTGCAGGGTTTCAGTGGGAACCAAAATTGCTTCCAGATCCCCTCTGGTGGCTTGCCGCTGACTATACCGTATTCGTCTGGCCACTCACTTCTAGGGCATTTGTAGGTGCCGAAGATCATATCGATCACTGGGAGATCAATCCGCTTGGTGATGGAGGCTTTGAATAGAATTAGCCGAGATGCCCCGAAAAAATATTACAGGTTAATCAATCGAATACTAGAGCAAGCTTATTCTTGTTGTCTCACCATCGCAGTATAGCAGATAGTTTTGAAGTATAGTATCCAAAGTGAGTTATGGGGTGAGTCTTCGCAGATACCCCAACGATAGAAAAAAGAGTCAGGATCGTTGATCTGACCAACTGCCAAAAGGTTACTAATATTAAGAGTCTCTTGACGAAGCCCAATATTGTTTTTGTTATTCTTTAACAGTAAGTTGTCGAAAAAGAGTTCTACACGTGAATTTGAAGGTAATATTTGCTGGTTATGGTGAAAATATAAACATCTGACAATTTTTTCTATAAGCTCATCGAATCCATCGCTAGAAATGTTTTTGATTAGACCTCCTGTCTTGCCTGTGTAAATTCCCGAAGAACTTTGGATTGGAAAAAATGTTATAGAGTCTAGGATCTCGCTATAGAGTTTTCTGTTGTTTCGTAATGTTCTCATTACTGATTCTCTCGCATCAGCATCGTCCTGTAATGTTGGACGGTTGAGTTTCATTAATGTGGCAAATCGTTGGTCGACCTCTGAGCTGCCTCCGTTGCATTTTTCACAGGTTGGAACGATGATCGGATTAGTTTGTGGGCGAGGGAATAGCGATTTGGGTGGGACGTGTTCTCTCGTGACTCTTCCGTGAATTCCACAAATTGCACAGTGCCCTTTTTTCTTCTTTTTCATGAAGGTGATCATAGTAGATGAACTTGTGCATACTAGTTTATATGTGCCTTTGCTCATCGAAGTCGTTTCATTATATGTAGGATTTAATCTCAAATCTAGCTCGTCAGAAAGGATAGGGAATGTTAACAGAGGATGACTCCTTTATGAGGAAACGTCCTTTTGTAAAATATTTCATTAAATGGCTAGAGCTAACATCGATTTCACAAAGATACGCATTCATGACAAAAGCCAAAATAATGGCTTTGAGGAATTGTGTGTGCAGTTGTTCCGTGGAGAACATGGATCTATCGAATCCGTAAATCGCGTAGATGGAGCTGGAGGTGACGGGGGTGTTGAAGCATTCATAATTAATGAACAGGGCGTGCATGGTATGCAAGCTAAGTATTGGTGTGATCGTTTAAAAGCTCCTCAATGGAATCAGCTCAAAAAATCTGTAAAAGCAGCGCTACTCAATCATCCTGCTCTATACCGATACGATGTGATGGTTCCTCTGGATAGATCTCCAGCAGAAATAACGAAGTGGAATGAATTATGCGAAGACTGGAAGACAGAAGCTACTGCAACAGGTATAAAGCATGATGTGGCTTTTGTTTGGATAGGGAAATCAGAAATGCAAGACCTATTGCTTTCAGAGAAGTATAAACAAAAGAAATCTTATTGGTTTGATTATATCGATTTTGGGATAGATCAACTTAAGAATCTAAACAGAGCAATGATCTCGTGCATAGATTTACGTTATACTCCAGACCATCATGTAAGAACGAGTATCCAAGATGTGTTAGCAGCTTTCTGTGATATGGCTCTTTTCTTGGATGTTTTTAAACCATCGGCAGAGCAGTTTGTCTTTCAATGGAATAGTTTTGATGGGGCTGATTCAGTGAAGACTTTCTTTAAGGAGGATGATGAGATTAAATGTAGGTTCGAAAGCTTGTCCATGAAAGCGGATGCTTTGATAGAAGGCATTAATAATGGCAATATAGAAGGATCTATTCATGAATTAATTATAGCAACTGAATCTCTACAAGAGGAAATACGCAAGTCTGAATACGCATTGGATAGGGAAGATTCTAAACATCGAGAGAAACATGAAACTCCTCACTGGCAAGGGACGTCCTACTCTGGGGTGATCCGAGAATTAAGAAAAGTTGAAGCAGCAGCTTCAGACTTGCATGCTCTTTTACGAAAACATGCATCGTTGGACTACCAATTTTTGTTGGTGGTGGGAGACGCAGGAACAGGGAAAAGTCATCTTTTTGCAAAGCAAGTTGAGATACTAAATAGCGAAAATCGAGTCGTATCGTTTTATCTAGGTGAGCAGTTTCATGAAGGAGATAGTATAGAAAATCAGATCGTAGGACTGAGTCTATTTTCTGGTAGTTTCCATGAGTATTTAGGCTTTTTAAATGAAGAGGCAGAAATTCAGGGAAACCGTGCGGTTATCATCATAGACGGAATAAACGAGGGTGATAATAGGCGAATCTGGAAAAGACATTTACTACGTCTGACAGCAATAATCTCAGAATATGAATCAGTTGATCTTGTTATTAGTTGTAGGAGAGATTTTAGTAAGCTCTGCCTACCAAAGAAGATTGCTGAAGGTAACTCCGGCGAATGGACACAGCTTTTGCATAGAGGTTTTGAGGATAACCTGTTTGAAGCCGTTACCCAGTATTTCAAAGGTTACAATGTTGAGACCGAGCATTTACCGCCAGTCATCCCAGAGTTTAAAAACCCTCTTTTCCTGAAGACCGTATGTGAAGCTTATGCAGATTCAAAGTTAGAGGTAGGGGAGCTAACTTTGAAGGGGATAATGGATAGGCGTGTAGAGGTATTGTGTGATAAAATTGAGGATGCAATTGATTGTAGCCCAAGTGAAACGCAAGAATGTTTGATGTTACTAGCTAATGATATGATGAATTCAAGTGGACTATCCATTACATTAGCGGTGGCTCAGCGGACTTGTAAGAGCGTGTTTAATGTGGCTGAACAGAGTAAATCGTTATTCTCACAACTACGCTCAAATGGCTTGCTAGTAGAATTTATTGATTATCAGACAAACACAGAAATGGTGCGTTTTCCGTATGAGCGATTTTCTAACTATTTTGTGGTAGAGCAATTACTGAAGGAAGTGAAGACTGCTGATCAGTTTAAGGAATGGTGGGTTGAAAAATTTCAAGAAAGCTATAACGACTGGCATTGGAAAAGAGAAAATAGAGGAGTGTTGTCGATGTTAGCAATTCTGGCACCTGAGCGGTTTAATATAGAGCTTTGTGATGTTGTTGATTGTGAGGAATACGATACCTTACAGTTAGAATTGTTGGCGGAGTCTTTGGTCTGGAGGAAGTCGCTATGTCCTTCTTCAGCTGATTGGTTTGATCAGGTCAAAGACCATGACACAGATTATATCTCTAATCTATGGCTAGATGCTATATTTAGACTTTGCTCTATCCCGCAGCACCCATTCAATGGTAAGTTTTTACACGAACATTTATTGTCGATGACCTTGGCAGATCGTGAATTAGAATGGACTATACGTCTTAGTCATTTTGAAGAAGATAACTTTGGTGCACGAGGTTCTTTAGGAGAGCTATTAGACTGGGCTGACTATAACCGGGAATTACTTTCTGAAGAGCAGGCTGAACTGTTAAGTCTTGTTCTATTATGGATTTGCTCCTCCACAAATAAAGCTTTGAGGGAAGAGGCAACAAGTGTAGCCATAAGAATTTTAAAAGGAAAGGCACGAGTAGCGACACGTTTGGTGGAACACTTCTCTAAATGCAATGATCCTTATGTGACAGAGAGGGTCTTTGCTGTAGTCTCTGCCGTTGCTACAGTTGAGTGTGATAGTGTAGCTCTACTAAAATTAGCAGAGGCAGTTTATAATCATGTGTTTTATTCAGACGTTGTAAGTCCTAATATCTTGCTAAGGCACTATGCTAGGTCTGTAATCGAGATTGCTTTTTATCGAGGTATTTTGACTGATGAGGACATGATCCAATCTGCTCGTCCTCCCTATAAAACAGATTTCCCAGAGATATTGACAGAAAAGGAATATAAAGAATATGGTGATGACTATACATCACCTTACTCTACAATAATGAGTTCTCTTAAACCTGATACTAAAGGCGGTTACGGGGACTTTGGCAGATATGAGATGCAGTATTCCATTCAGAAGTTTTCTTCGATTCTACTGGGTGTAGAAGCTAATAAGGAAGATTTGAAAAAGCTATATTCAGTGGTGGAAGCCAGTAGATGGATATTTCAGAGAGTTCTTGAGTTTGGATGGACTCCAGAGTTATTTAAAGATTATGAAAGTAGGGTTTTTACCGCCGACCGAAGCCCTCCTAAAATCGAACGTATTAGCAAAAAATACCAATGGATTGGTTTATATGAATTCTGCGGGTATTTATCTGATCACTACCAAATGGCTAATGATTGGTCAGAATATCCGACTTATGATAGACCTGCACAGCTTAGTATTATTGGAACAGATCCTTGTCTAGCCTACTGCCAGAATCATGATTCAAAGATCAAGGCTCAGAAGATCCAAGACCAATGCTCTGACCCATACAGTGATAAAGAGGCTGTAGAAAACAGAAAATCATGGGTAGATACACCAGACTTGGGCAGCTTCACTCCGCTCATACTAGGAAATACACAAGGTGAAAGTATCTTATTATCAGGTAATTTTTACTGGAATGAAAAGTTGCCTTTTGCTCAGGAGGTAAAAGAAAAAGGCAGCTTGAAAATGTGGGCGCATCTACGGAGCTATCTAGTTAAGAAAACAGATAAACAAAGCCTTCTAAAAAAATTACGGTCTATGCATTTCTATGGAAACGGAATAAGTTTAAATTCTTTAGATGACATAAACCTTGGTGAATATCCGTGGTCAGACTCTTGTAATGAACTTCGAGACATGTGTGAGGGACAGTCAAGCTGGTTAAGAGGTGTTACTATTGACTTAAATTCTACTGCGTGCCGATATAGATCTGGAGATGTTTATGGGATACTGCCATCACCTCAACTGTGTGATATGCTAAAAGTCCAATGGACAGGAGAAAGATTTGATTTTGCAGTTGATGGCGAAGTGATGTTTGAAAGCGTCTCTGCCAATGAATGGTCTCAACCTGAAGTAGCTTTGATAAATAAAGAATCATTGTATGCAGCTCTGGAAGAGAATGAGATGGATGTAGTATGGTGTCTCGTCGCAGAAAGAGGGTGTTGGGATGGAAGTAAGCATATCACAGGTTCTGAATCGGAGTATAGTTACATTTATTCCTTTAATGAAGGTGAGCTTATAGAAGAGCAGGTGAAGCACTGTATTCAAAGCATTCCTTAGAGACATCCTAAGTGGATTCTTACTGCTTTTATTGCTTTCCCGCTGATCGCTCATATCGGTCCATTCGGCATCGGAATGATCGGTGGAGGTCTGATCCTAGCATCTTCAATCTGGCTGATGCCTGAGGTGCTGAAAAATAACTTTAAAACTCGTGCTGAGAAGTGATACTAGCTCTATGTTAGATAGGGTATTAGCAGGGAAACTAGTGAAGCTGGCGTTGGCTGGGATTGATAGAGAGTATCCTTATAAGATGGGGACTGTGCTGAGTGGAGCAGATGATCTGAAGTCGCCGAGGCAGGTGCATGCTGTGTTTAATGGTCACTTTGATTGGCATTCGTCGGTGCATGGTCACTGGACGCTTGTTAGACTGTTGAGGCTATTTCCTGATGAAGCTTGGGCTGAGTCTGTTAGAAATATTTTAGAGGAGAGACTGAGTGAATCTGGGCTATTGCAAGAGGCTGATTTTCTGAGGGCTAATCCTGCATTTGAGAGGATGTATGGCTGGGCTTGGGTGTTGAAGTTAGGCTCTGAGCTGAGGTTGATAGGTGGGGGATGGATGGATCGATTTGCACCTCTGGAGGATGTGGTGGTCGAGAATGCTATGAATTATCTCCCAAAGCTGGACTGGCCGGTGCGCTGTGGATTTCACCCTGAGAGTAGCTTTGCGATGAGCCAGATGCTAGACTGGGCTCGGCTAGTGGGGGATGTAGATCTAGAAGCTCTGGTGATAAATAGAGCGGAAGAATTCTACGGAGATGATGAGAATTACCCTGTGCAGTATGAACCGAGTGGGAATGATTTTTTCTCAGCTGGACTTAACGTGGCTGATCTGATGCGACGGGTCTATGATGCTGACGGTTTCAATGACTGGTTTAGTAAGTATTTACCTCGTCTAGGAGCGGATGGACTGGAACGCTGGTCTGATCCTGTTGGGGTTAGTGATCTGGATGATGGTCAGATTGTTCATTTAGTAGGGCTAAATTTAAGCAGAGCTTGGTGTCTGAAGGGGATAGCTTCTGTGCACGCATGTGAGGATCAGAAACAAGTTTTGTTAGATGCCGCTGAGCGACACATGGACGCTGGCCTGAAAGGTGTCTGGAGTGGGAGCTATGAAGGTGAGCATTGGCTAGGTTCGTTTGCTCTGTATACCACCAGTATATGAAAAAGCTCCAAGCGCTGCCCAGTGATAATGGACAGAGATCTTGGAGCTTTGGTGAGTTAATAAACTACTCTGCTTTGTCTTCTGTAGCTTTCTCAGGGACAAATTTTAGAACGATGCCGTTGATGCAGAAGCGTTGGTCTTTCGGTGTGTTGAAGCCTTCGCCTTTGAAGAGGTGGCCGAGGTGGGCGTCGCATTTAGCACAGTTTACTTCGGTGCGGATTGTGCCTAGTGATCTGTCTTCTTTGGTAGTGACGTTCTCGGCGTTAGCAGGATCGTAGAATGCAGGCCAGCCGCATCGAGCGTCGAATTTTTCTTTAGATGAGAAGAGTTTAGCTCCGCATCCAGCACAGTGATAAGCTCCTGCTCCTTGTTCTTTAAATTGTTTATAAGTAGCGCCATTAGGACGCTCCGTGCCTGATTTGCGAGCTACTCGGAACTGTTCTGGAGTAAGGATTTCTTTCCACTCGGCGTCAGTCTTGACTACTTTTTTAGTAGGTTCAGTGGGTGCTGTTTTAGATGTTTCCATAGGTTTTTCGTTTGAAGATTGGTTGTCTGCTGTGCAGGCGATGAGCATGATAGTGAGTGCGCTTAGTATGGTAAGGATCGTTTTCATATCGTTAAGAGGGGTGACTAGTCTAGTTTATTCCATGAATAGAATTTGTAAATGGGTGAGTTCTGTTATTACCGTGTGATATCTAGTGCTCGTCCTCTTTTTCAATAAAGCGACAAGCTGCAATGATGTAAGTATTCAGCTTTTTTTCGTCGTCTTTACTAAGCCCAGCGTTCCAAGCCATACCAGGGATGATTATGTGCCATTGATCTGAAGGGACAGCTCCGGGGAATTTAGGTTCATGGCATTTCGAACATTGCACCTTATAGATAGCGTGACCTTCCTTGAGTTTTGCTAGAGGAACCTTAGTGACGAGTTCCATGTCTTTGGAGGGCACAGCGTGGTATTCATTAGGATCTTGGAAGGTGTGAATGCAGGCGGTGACTAAGGATACAGCTAGTAGAGTGGCTATCTTAAGGTAACAAATAGGAGAACATTTTTTCATAGATTACATTGTTTATAAAAAGTATCGCCCTCTGGAGCAAGCAAAACTCACCACTGATGGAGTTGGAGTATTCTTTCTGAAGATGAGTCATTTAACCTCCTGTCATTGAAAAATTAATCTGAGATTCAGGTTTAATGATTGGCATGGATAGGTCTGGTGCTAGTTTGGATCGCAGATGATTGAGGTCAAAAATGTGCATAAAATTTATCCTGCTAGTAAGGGCGGGGAAGAGGTGCATGCGGTGAATAATGTGAGTTTCCGCTGTGAGCCAGGTAGGGTGTTTGCTCTGCTGGGGCCGAATGGTAGCGGTAAGACGACCTTGCTACGTATGATCTCTACGCTGATGAAGCCTCTGAAAGGTGAAATTAAGGTAGCTGGCATGGACATCTCTAGTGACGGAGCTGCGGTGCGATCTCAGATAGGTTTTCTGACCGGGAGCGCTGGACTACATGAGAAGCTGAGCGCTCGTGAGACATTGAATTATTTTGGAAAACTACATGGACTAGGTCGTGATCTGTTAGAATTACGGATTGAGGAATTAGTAGAGAGGTTCGAGCTAGGAGAATTTCTGGATAGGCCGACTGGTAAGCTCTCTATGGGGCAGAAGCAGCGGGTGATGTTAGCGAGGACGCTGGTGCATGATCCAGAGGTGGTAGTGTTCGATGAAGCTACTACTGGGCTGGATGTGTTGGCGGCGAAGAGTCTGATGGATATTATTCGTTCGTGTCGAGAGGATGGGAAGACTGTGCTATTTTCCACTCATATCATGGGTGAGGTGTCGATGTTGGCGGACGATGTGTTGATCTTACATAAGGGGAGACAGATTTTTGAGGGAACAATGGATGATTTTAGAGCTGGTCAGCAGAGTGCGAGTATTGAGGATGAATTTGTGCGTCTGTTAGAAAATGCGGAGAGTGACATGAAGGGGGAGAAAGTATGAATGTGACGATCACTATAGCATCACTGATGAAGGAAGTCTGTGAGGCTCTGAGAGATAAGCGGACGCTTGTGCTGACAGTGCTTGTTCCCTTGGTGTTTTATCCTGGTCTGATCATGATGGCAGGTGGGCTGGGAGCGCAGCAAAAGCAGAAGGTGGAGCAGAGTGAACTGGTGATCGGTGTGAGCGGGATGGATAGTGATGTGGCGGAGTTGACAGAAATTTCTAGCAAGCAGAAAAATAATCTACAATGGAGATCGTATCAATCTGAGCGTGAAATTAAATCGCTGCTAGATGCTGGTGAGGTGCAGGCTTTTGTGCAGGCTAGTCAGATAGAAGAAGGAGATTTCGAGTCTACTCAGGTGGAAGTTCATTATCTCTATAGCGCTCAAGGACTGGCAGCTCAGGCTCGAATCAAGGCGGCTCTAAAGACTCTCAAGGATAATAAGGTGCAGGCTCAGATGGGTCGGGTGATTGTGCTGGAAGATGATGTGAACTATGCGACTCTTAGAATGAAGGCTGGCAATCAATTTGGCGGAACGGCTGCTTATTTTTTAGCGTTTTTAGCATTCACTGGTTGCATGGCAGTGGCGGTGGATGTGGCGGCTGGTGAGAAGGAACGTGGGACTCTGGAAGCTGTCTTAGTGACGCCAGCTCCGTTCTGGAAGGTGGCTCTGGGGAAACTTTACTTTATCGTGGTGATGGGCACTTTGTCGGTGATCTCGACTGCTGGAGGGATTGGCTTGATGGCGTTGTTAGCGAGTCAGGTGGCTCCTGCGATGGGGATTGGTAATATTGATGTCTGGTCGGTGCTTGGGATGATCGTGTTATTGCTGAGTTTGGTGTTTTTCTTTGCGGTGTTGCTGTTTAGTGTCTCGATACTGGCTAGGTCTAGTAAGGAAGCTCACATGAAGGCGTCGTTGCTGATGCTGGTGGTTGCGATGTCGCTAGTTTACTGTATTTTACCCGGTGCAGAGGTGACGAGTGGAGTGCTGTATACGCCAGTGCTGAATGTGGCGATGGCGATTAAAGGACTCTGGGAAGGCAGTTTGTCTGGGGGACAGTTTGTGTTGGTGCTTGGTATGATGGCAGCGATTTCGATGCTGATCCTTTGGTATGTGAATTACCGAGTGAAGCAAGATCCTGAGAAGGTGTTGTTGAGGCAGTAAGGGGTGAGTTCGGTTTTGAAGGAATCGGTGACAATTACAGCATAAAGTTCACTTTCAGCGAACGACTTTGTTCTTTGTTTTAATAGGGATGCGTCGCTTCGCTTCTTTCCCTATTCTGGTATAAATTTCCCCGATTGGGGAAAAGGGAGTTGGTTTTGACTAGGCGGTTGGAAACCGCCGTCACGTGATGTTTTTCCCGTGTGCTGGTATGAGTTTGGTCTTTAGGCAAAGGGGAGGTGGAGTATAAAGTTCACTTTCAGCGAACGACTTTGTTCTTTG
The DNA here is from genome assembly GCA_937132085.1 of uncultured Rubritalea sp. Taxonomy (GTDB): domain Bacteria; phylum Verrucomicrobiota; class Verrucomicrobiia; order Verrucomicrobiales; family Akkermansiaceae; genus Rubritalea. Next base: position 10,887 of record CAKZNV010000093.1, read on the forward strand.
TTTTAATAGGGATGCGTCGCTTCGCTTCTTTCCCTATTCTGGTATAAATTTCCCCGATTGGGGAAA
>CAKZNV010000094.1 GCA_937132085.1 uncultured Rubritalea sp.
GATGCGCTGACGATGTCGTTGACTGGTCCGCATACAGCTTCGTTGACGATGGATGCTTTCTTCTCTCCCCATGCCATGAGGACGATGCGTCTTGCAGCGAGGATCGTTCCACAGCCCATAGTGATAGCAGCTGTTGGGACGTTGTCGATTCCGTCAAATGCAGGAGCTGCGTCTTCGCGGGTGATCGGGTCGAGCTCGATGGCTCTAGTGAGTGAGTCTTTAGGTGATCCTGGCTCGTTGAATCCGATGTGGCCAGTGCGTCCTATTCCGAGGATTTGGAGGTCGAGGCCGCCAGCGTCTATGATGTCTTGCTCGTATTGAGCGCAGTGTGCTGGGATATCTTCCGCAGCGACTCTGCCAGATGGGAGATTGATGTTCTCTGCTTTGATGTCGATGTGGTCAAAGAGATTTTGGTGCATGAAATACCAGTAGCTTTCTGGGTGTCTGCGAGCTAGTCCTGCATATTCATCGAGGTTGAATGAGATGACGTTTTGGAATGAAAGTCCTTCTTCCTTGTGCAGGCGGATGAGCTCTTGGTAGAGATCGATAGGGGAGTTTCCAGTCGCAAGTCCTAGGACAGTTTTCTTGTCTGCTGCGTCGTTGGTGCGGATGAGCTCAGCGATTTCAGATGCTAGTTTAGTGACAGCTGCTTGCTTGTCTGAGAATGTTTCTACGGGTATCTTTTGCATGGTGATGTATTGGTTAGTTAAATTTTCTATAGTGAGGAATGAGAGTTATTTCAATTTTTTAAGTTCTTTTTCTTCCGGAGTATCTCGGTGGAAAATGGCATAAAGTATAAAGACGATAGGGTAAGCGATGATGCCGAGGAATACTGCGCTGAGTATGACGCCGACGGTGAAGTTAGCGAGATTTACTGTGGAATTGAAAAATGGAATGACTCCTTCGATGTCGATTGCTTCGAACCAGCCAAAATCAATGAAATCGCGGACGTAAGCACCAATTTTCTCTTGGAAAAGCATGAGAGGAATCTGGGTGATAGGATTACTAATCCAGCATGCTGCTACGGCGGTGGGGATGTTACCTCGGCCAATCAAGCAACATAAGGCAGCAAGAGGCATCTGAAGCGGAATGGGGAGCATAGCGCAAAAGAGTCCGATGGATAGTCCTACAGCGACGGAGCGCATGCAGGGGCGCCAGAGATCACGTTCAAACAGTTTTAAAACAAGTTTATTGAGCCAGCCGATTCTACGGATGCGACGATGCCTAAGCATTCGATAGGCTCGTCTGGCTAGCTTGAGATAATACCGTTTCATGTTACGTGAATGAGAGAGGAGTGAGACTACTCGGTATCGTCTTCTAGCTTGATAATTTTAATGCTGCCGGCAGGTTTTCCAGACGATGCTTGGATAGACTGAATGAGTGTCGGGACTGTGGAGGTTTCTTCAGCTACAGCTTTTTCTTCTTCTGGGTTGAGGGCGCTTTGCAGTGCTCCTTCTACTAGCTGACCACAGTGGATCTTCATAGGAGGGAGTGCTCCGAGATCTCCAGAGAGTTCTTCAGCATTGAGCGCTTTAGCTTCTTCCATAGTTTTGCCTTTCAGCATCTCTGTCGCCATGGATGCTACTGCGATGGCAGTCTGGCAGCCGAAGCTCTGGAAGGAGGCTTTATCGATGACTTTTTTGCCGTCTTTTTCAGTGAACTTTAGCCACATTCTGAGCATGTCACCACAGTCAGGGGAGCCAACAGTGCCTACGCTGTCAGCATCTTCCATTTCACCTTGGTTCTGTGGATTTGCTAATGTTTCACGCACTTTCTGTTCAAAGTCACTCATGTTTATATTAAAAGATGGTTCGTCTAAATACGCAAGTCAGTATGTATCCTGATTTGAAGAATTGTTCTGAGAGGAGTAAATCAGATAATTACTCTGACCCTTTAACGTCTGGGTAGCTGCCGAGGATTTTCACCATGGAGCAGAATTCAGATAGCTTATCGATACCCTCTGCGATGAGGGCGTCTTCACTATGACCAGCGAGGTCGACGTAGAAGTTGTATTCCCAGTCACGTTGCTTAGACGGACGAGACTCGATCTTGGACATATTGACTTCGATAGAGTCGAAGACTTCAAGTGCTCTGAGTAGAGACCCTGGCTTGTCCTTGGTGCTGAAGAGTAGTGAGGTGCGGTCATCTCCAGTCGGTGGGCAGGTCTTTTCGCCGATGACTAGGAATCTCGTGGTATTGGTGGCGCTGTCTTGAATACATTCGTCGAGCATTTTTAGTCCATGCATCTCAGCAGCGAGTGGTCCGCCCATGGCAGCCGCTCCATCTTTCTCATATTTCTTAGCTAATGCCGCAGCTTTAGTAGTGGATGAAACTTCTACGAGATCGGCTTCTGGGAAGTTCTGTAGAATCCATGTTCTGCACTGCCCAAAGACCTGTGGGTGTGAGTAGAGAGTTTTGATGTCTTCACGTGGTATGGACGCCATGAGTCCGTTCTCGATACGTAGCAGTATCTGTGCGCAGATTTTGAGGCTAGAGTCTACGAAGAGGTCGAGCGTGTGTGAAACAGCTCCTTCTGTAGAGTTCTCAATAGGCACGACGCCGTAGTCAGCCTTGCGACGAGCTACTTGGTCGAATACTTCTGCGAAGTTTGCTTGAGAGGAATATTCGACAGAATGGCCGAATTTTTTGATGGCAGCTTGATGCGTCCAGGTGCCTTCTGGTCCGAGGTAGGCGATTTTTAGGTCGTCTTCTAGAGCGAGTGCCATCGACATGATTTCACGGTAGATCGCACGGATGGATTTCTCTGGAAGCTTGCCGTTTGATTTTTCTACAAGGCTTTTGAGAAGAGCTTCTTCTCGCTCAGGAGCGTAGATTTGGAGGCCTTCTTCTTTTTTTATTTCACCCACAACGTGAACGCACTCAGCACGTTGAGCTAGGAGGTCGAGTAGTTGGCGATCTATAGAGTCGATCTTAATTCTGATATCGTTTAGAGGCATGGTTTGAAAGGTGAAAGGTGAAGGTGAGAAGGTAAAAGTAGGGGTGTTAGTTGTCGGTGCTAGTATCTACGATTTGCTGCTCAATGGATTTAGCGTCAAAGTCGTTTTTGTTAGAAGGTGTTTGTTTGTCATCGCTGACTTCTTCTTTTGGCTCATCTGGTGTGGCTTCTGGAAGCTTCACAGTGCGGAGTTCGGCTGAGTTTGGTAAATCATCGATAGATTTGATGCCGAAGTGCTCGAAGAATAACTCGGTGGTTGTGTAGAGGAGTGGTCTGCCTGGGAGCTCGGCTCTACCGCCAATGCAGATTAGCTCACGGTCTAGAAGTTTCTGTAACATGCCATCACACGAGACACCACGCACGGCTTCCATGGAAGCCTTAGTGATGGGTTGGCGATAGGCGATGATTGCTAGCGTCTCCATGGCTGGACCGCTGAGTCGCTGAGGTTTCTTGCCAGGGAAAAGGAGGCGCACAAAATCCGCATACTGCGGTTGAGTGTAGATCTTCCAGCCTTTGGCTCTCTCTGTGATGCGGAATGCTCTGTGATGCTTTTCGTAGGCAGCATTGAGATCGGTGATCGCTTTGAGAACTTTGGCTTGGGTGGTTTTAGCTAGTTTTAGGTAGTCGCTAGGTAGAGGTTTGACTTCTTTGTCAGGTTCCTCGGCTGCGATTTCCTCAAGCTCTACTTTCATCTCAGTGACTCTGTCACGCACGAGTCGAGCTAGCTCAGTAGCATCCAGTGGGTCTTCGGATGCGATGAGTAGGGCTTCGATGATCGCAGTGAGAGTCATTGCTGAGAAGATAGGATAGGTTCTATGAAAGAGCTTTCATGACTGCTTGGCTGATCGTTTTACCATCAGCTTTGCCTTCAGTCTTTTTCTGCATGAGTCCCATGACTTTGCCCATGTCAGCACGTGAGCTGGCACCAGTTTCTGCTACTGCTTCCGCTACTAGAGCCTCGATCTCAGCCTGTGAGAGTGGGGCTGGGAGGTAGTTCTCTAGGACAGCTACTTCTGCTTTTTCTACTTCTGCTAGTTCTGGGCGGTCGTTCTCTACGTATTGAGTGATAGAGTCTTGGCGTTGCTTGATCTGCTTACGGATGACTGCCATGACCTCCGCGTCATCGAGGATTGCGTCTGCTCCGCCTTTTTCGATTGCTGCGTTTTTGATTGCAGATTTTAGCTGGCGGATTGCGTTGAGAGCTACTTTGTCCTTGGACTTCATAGCTGTCTTCATGTCGGTCATTAGTGATTCGTTGATGCTCATAGTGGGTGTGTAACTGCTTAGTGTGATGACTTAAAGTTTATTAAGATGGATTCAAATAATAAATGCAACTTTTTCCGAGTGTGTTCAGGGCTATTTATTGACTTAGGTAATTGATCAAGATGCCAATGATAAGCACCTGTGGGATGGTGAGTAGGGGGAGGATCCAGGTGAGTTTCCAAGATTTGGTGGTTTCTCGGAGAGTCATGATTTCAGTGTAGTCAGTGGCGGCTCCTGCCATTAAAAAGGTGAAGCTGTTACCTGGTGCAGAGGCACGAGTGAGGAGGTCAGCAGCGATGGGGCTGGAGCCTTCAGAGCAGACTTCGATAACTGTGGCTGCAATTAGAGTGAGACCGAGACCCGCGAGAGTAGGGCCAAACCAATCGGCGAAAGCATCCTGACTAACGAAGCTGCGAATAGCTGCAGCTAGGATGGCGCCGAGGAAGATCCATTTGAGGATGGATTTGGATTCACGAAAGCCATTGATGAGAACATTTTTGAAGTAGGTGAAATCAAATTTGGTGTTCTTGAGGCCTTTTTTCATTTCGGCGAAAAACTTGAAATTCGGGTCAGGTTCTAGAGTCGCAGAGTTTGGGGGGAGTTTACCTTTGGCTACGAGACGGTCAGCGATGTAGCCAGTGATGATAGCGATGAGTCCTGAGAGTAGGACAAAGAGAAGGGTGTAGGGTAGGCCGATTAGGGCGACGAGGATTAGCGTGAGTGAGAGTGAGTTCCATGGGCTAGCAATGATGAAGGCTAGAGTCTGGCCAATGGATGCTCCACTGCGGTAAAGCTGCATGGCGACAAGGAGGATGCCGTGGTTACACATGTCTAATAGAAGTCCTGCTCCAGTAGCACGGAGAATGCCATTGAGTGTTCCTCCTTTGCCTAGCAGTGACTGGATATGAGCTTTAGGCACAGCTGCCATGAGTCCCACTGCGATGATACCGATGGCTAGTCCCCACCACATTTTGTTCATCAGTTCGTAGATGCCATGAATGAAGGAACCTAAGGCTGAAGAGTCAATATTCTTATGGGCTGTCCAGTGTGCGATGTAAGCTATCACAACGATTAGCAACGAGACACGTAAAATCCAATCAGGTTTGTTAGATGGGGAGCAACAAGAGCCAGTAGAAGCTGCCGTTTCTACTGGAGAATCTGTGTTATGTTGGTGTTTGGGAACCTCAGACTGAGGTTTTTTATCGGAGCATCAGGACATGTCTTTTTGTTTGGTTTTTGAGTAGTTATTTCACTCTGGATAGCACCTCTAACTTACAAGGGACAACTCCTTTTGTGTAGAAGTTGAGATGAGCAGAATAAGACATTCCTACGGCTACATCGACTATTCTGCCTGGTTTGTAGGGACCACGGTCGTTGATGCGGAGGATTCTGGATCTGCCATTGCTGAGGTTGGTGATGCGCACCATGGTTCCCATTTTGAGCTTCTTGTGTGCTGCGGTGGCTTTATGGTTTGAGAATTTCTGTCCTGAGGCGGTAGCTGTGCCGAAGTTTGTCTTCACTGAATACCAAGACATTTTGCCTCGCTGGGTGGAGGTGACTATATATTTTCCATCGACGAGTGTTGTGGCTGGCTTAGACTGCGACTTTTCTAGAGCTTGCTGAACAACGATGGGTGGCTTAGTGCTTATTAAAGTCGGCTTAGTAGCGACTGGAGTGGTGCAGCTGACACATCCAATGATGCAGAGGATGGTGATTAAAAGTTTTATCATGATGACTTGGTTTCTATAGGTGGAAATTATGGGTGGATGGAGGATTCAGCAAGTTATTTGTGCTTAGGGTAAACTAGATTGTCGCTAGAGCTGTAATCGGCATCTGTATTTATGGTTTGAGTTGTGTTCTTGTCTTCTGATATAAGTTATTTTCATGAAGTTAATCACATTCATCTTTAGTCTAATGACGATTTATTTATCCGCTCAGAATACTCCGAAAGAACTAGGCTATCATTTTCCTGATGAGTGGGAGGAGCATGAGGGAACGATGATGATTTTCCCTGCGATGCATGGCTATGGCAAGCAGGCTCCAGCTTTACAGAGAGAGTTCAGTCAGTTGGCTAGGGCGATTGCTGAAAATGAGAAGGTCATTGTGTTTTGTTACACGAAGGATGCTGGGGAATGTGAGCGTTTGCTTAAAGATGTGACGAATTTAGAGATTAAGGTGGGAGATTTCCGAATCGATTGGGCTAGGGATAATGCGCCGATGGTGATCTGCAATGCGAAAGGTGAATTGGCGTCTGCTGGATTTAGATTTAATGGCTGGGGAAAGAAGTATCGAGGCTGGCAAGAGGATAGAGAGACGAGAGATAATATTGCTAAAGCGATGAAATGGAAAACTTTTCACTCAGGTTTCGTGCTAGAGTGTGGAGCTATCGAGATTGGCAATGACATTGGCATCGTTACTGAGTCCTGTGTCCTAAATAAGAATAGAACTGATTGGGCAAAGGGTGAGGTGGAGGCTGAGCTGAAGGATATGCTGGGTTTGGATAAAGTAATTTGGCTAAAGAGTGGGTTGATGCCAGATAAGGTGACCGATGGACATGTCGATGGTCTTCTGAAATGGGTGCGTAAGGATACAGTTCTGCTGCATACGACGAACCTTAAATCTGATGTGAATTACTCGATCTGTCAAAATGCTAAAAAGGAGTTGATCAAGCATGGGTTCAAAGTGATAGAACTTCCTCTAATGGATGACATCGTGCACATGAATTTCTATATAGGTAGCGGTGGAGATGTGGTCTATGTGCCCATCTGCGGTGACCCTGAGCAGGATGAACCAGCGCTGGCAGTGATCAGGAAGCTGTATAAGAAGGTGGTTCCTATCAAAGCCGTCGCTATAGCTAAAGCCGGTGGAGGGATTCATTGTTATACTCAACAGATCCCGGTGGGGAAGTGATTTAGTTTTCAGGTTGTTTCTGCTGGAGATCAACTACTTTAGTGCTTATTGTTAGAACAGATTGAGACACACATTACAATGTTGATGGTGATTTTATCTGTTCTAACAAAAATAATGAAATATATAGAAAAGCAAATTGGTGAGGTGGGGTATTTATTGATCGATCTGGATCAGAAGGCGGTTGAGAGACGAGTGATTGCTGATATGGATGCTGGGGTCGATGTTTATTATGATCGGAGGTGGGAGGTGACGGATCTGTTGACTGATTGGCTGGAGAAGAATCATGATGTGTATGCTGGGAAGCGAGTGTTGGTTCTTGGCGCTGGTGTGGGTGCGGAGACTGTGGTGCTCGGGAGGTTGTCGAAGCAGTTGTTTGTGAATGACCTTTCACCAACTGCACTGGAGTTGTGTGGAGAGCAGTTGGTGCGGAATGAGGTGAGTGACTTTGGTGTTCTGTTAGGGCGCTATGAGGAGCTGGATTTGCCTGAGGTGGATGTGATTGTGGCGAGCTTCTTGGTATATAATAAAGAGACTCTCAAGGCGATGCGGGCATTTGTTAGAGAGAAGGGTTGCCAGTTTATTTTGATGAATGAAAACTTGCCTGACTATCAGAAGTTTCTTACTGAAACACAGCATGAAGTGATCTTTGAGGCTGAGGGAGCTGTTTGTGTTCTGCTATAATTAGGTGGATACCTAACAGTCTTACCGATTGACCATTGAGGAACATAAAATTAAACCTAGCAATAGATAGATATTACTTTGACCTTCCAGAGGATCTCCGTAGTATATGCCTATATAAAATCACTCATTCGGTGAAACTCTTTTCTAATCATAAAAAATGGCTACTAAAAAAGCAACCAAGGCATCTGAACCCTTTGAGAAACAACTATTCAAGGCGGCGGACAAGCTCCGCAAAAATATCGATGCGGCTGAGTATAAGCACGTGGTTCTCGGGCTTATTTTCCTCAAGTTTATCTCTGACGCCTTCGAAGAATACCGTGAAAAACTGAAGAATGGAGAGACCGACTTTGGCGATGGTGAGTATATCGATCTCGAAGACCGTGATTTCTATGCTGGTGGTGGTGTCTTCTGGGTGCCTCAGGAAGCACGATGGGAAACGATTCACAATGCTTCTAAGCTCCCTACGATTGGAAAGACGCTCGATGCCGCCATGGATGCCATTGAGCGAGAAAACCCGACTCTAAAAGGTGTGCTACCTAAGATCTATGCGAAGGAAAACCTTGATCAGAAAACACTCGGCGGACTGATTGATCTGATTGCCGATACAGCCATTGGAGATGCAGCAGCGAAGAGCAAGGACTTGCTCGGGCGGGTGTATGAGTATTTCCTCGGTGAGTTTGCTAATGCGGAAGGAAAGAAGGGCGGACAGTTCTACACACCAAAATCTATCGTGCGTCTCATGGTAGAGATGATCGAGCCCTACAAGGGACGCGTCTATGACCCTGCTTGTGGATCGGGTGGTATGTTTGTGATGTCAGAAAAATTTGTCACTGAGCATGGTGGCGGACTCGATGACATTTCGCTTTACGGTCAGGAAAGCAATCAGACCACTTGGAAGCTCTCTCGTATGAACCTTGCGATTCGTGGCATCGATGGTAGCGGAATCAAGTGGAATGCGGAAGGCTCATTCCTCAAGGATGAGCACCGCGACCTCAAGGCCGACTTCATCATCGCCAATCCCCCCTTCAACCAAGACGAATGGGGAGTCGATCTCCTCCAGGGAGATGCTCGCTGGCAATACGGCATACCACCTAAGGGAAATGCCAATTATGGTTGGATGCAACACATGCTCTACCATACAGCGCCTACTGGCACTTGTGCCCTAGTATTAGCCAATGGATCACTCTCATCAAATCAATCTGGTGAGGGAGACATTCGTGAAGCACTCGTGAGAGCAAATCTTGTGGATTGCGTCGTAGCCTTACCTAAACAACTCTTCTATAACACAGGAATCCCAGCCTGCATCTGGTTCTTACGCCGAGGGCGCACACAGACAGACACCCTTTTTGTCGATGCGTCTAACATGGGCTTCATGGAGGACAGAACCCACAGAGCCTTTGCCGATGAAGACACTGCTAAAATCCGCGATAGCTATTTGAACTGGAAAAAAGGCAATGAGGATTACCAAGACGAAAAAGGCTATTGTAAATCAGCCAACCTCACCGGCATCGAGAAACATAATTTCATCCTCACACCGGGTCGCTACGTAGGTATCCCAGATGAGATCGATGATGGTATCTCCTACGAAGATAAAATTGCAGACCTCACTAGCAAGCTCACCGCTCAGATACAAAAAGAATCCGAGCTGAATGCCGAAATCCAAACCCAGCTTGCCAAGGTGGGCATTAGCATCACTCTCTAACCTCCCATCTCATGAGCACAACAGAAGAAACACGAGAAGGATTCTATAGAGGTGAAGATGGGGAATGGGTTCCTGTGGGATGGACATACTTTCGTATTGATGACCTAGCCATTTTCGAAAACTCAAGACGTATTCCATTAAGTGCAGCACAGCGTGCAAAACGGCAAGGTGTATATCCTTACTATGGTGCTTCGAACATCTTCGATTATCTTGATGATTATATCTTTGAAGGCGAACACCTATTGATATCTGAAGATGGGGAAAATCTAGTTTCAAGGAAGAACCCAATAGCCTTTCAAGTTGATGGCAAGTTTTGGGTAAATAATCACGCCCATATTCTGAGGGGGAAAGAACCCCATGTTACCTATCTTCTTACTCGTTTAATAAATTCCTTAGATTTAAGTGAGTTTATCACAGGGGCAGCCCAACCAAAATTATCTAAAGGAAGTCTACAAAGACTGCCAATACTACTTCCGGTAGACATAGAGGAACAAAAAGCCATCGCCGCTGTTCTCGGAAGCCTCGACGACAAGATTGAACTCTTGCGGGAGCAGAACGAGACCTTGGAAGCCCTTGCCCAAACCCTCTTCAAACGCTGGTTCATCGACTTCAACTTCCCCGATGAAAACGGCAAACCCTACAAAGACAACGGCGGAAAAATGATCCCCTCCGAACTAGGAGAAATCCCTGAATCTTGGATTTGTAAGGGGCTAACATCCTATTTAGATGTAATGGGTGGAGGCACTCCAAAAACAACTGTTCCTGAATACTGGAATGGTGAATTCTACTTTCATACACCAAAGGATGCCTCTTCCAACTTCTATTGCATCACAACGGAAAAAACAATTACCCAAGCTGGCATAGACAATTCTAGCACAAAGCTATTTCCCAAGAACACTATATTTTTGACAGCACGCGGCACTGTAGGCAAAACATCTTTAGCCTTATTACCTATGGCTATGAACCAGTCATGCTATGCGCTCAAAGAAAAGCATGGTAATAATTTCACGGGTTTTTTGCTACTCAATGAAGCAATTCATAAACTTCAGAAATATGCAACAAGTGGAGTTTTCGATGCTATTACCACTAACACATTAACAAGCACTCTTATGGCTTACCCAGTCAGAGAACTCGTGGAATCTTTTGAAAATAATATCTCACCCAATTTCGAAAAACTTAAAATTAACACTCAACAAATTCAAACTTTAACTGAACTCCGAGACTCACTTCTACCCAAATTGATGAAAGGACTTATTAGAATTCCTATTAAATTATGAAGGATGTAATTATTTTTGACACAAATGGCATTAGAAATACCGGATTCAATGAATTTCTTGGAAATCGGGAAATACTTAGACAGTTACTACCTGATGCTGATTTTTTAATCCCTGAATTAGCTCTGGATGAGGTGAAACGTCAGAAAAAAATAGAATTTGAAAAAGTTAAAAGGGAACTATTGTCCAATCAATTAGTCAAAGTATTCTCTCCTGATTTATCTTCTATAAAATCGACAGATATCGATACTTACATCGCTCAAATGCAGGATAAAGAACAATATTCATTTGAGGTAATCCCATGTGTGCATGGAGAATTAGTAGATCAGTTCAGACTGATGGCAATTCTAAACGAAGCACCATTTAATAAAGGGAGCGATAAAGGTTTTAAAGATGCCTGTATTTACATCTCTATCCTCAATTTTTTACCTACTTTAAAAGATCGTTCTGTTTACATGTGGAGCAATGATGATCTATTAAAAGAAGCATTTGAAAAACATGAGAATGTAACTGTAATAAACTCCATCGAGACTTACCATCAAAAATCAGTCCGATTTATGATGGACGAATATTTTTATGGGATTCTTACTACTGAAATAGGAGAGCCTGTAACAGATGATAACATAGTAAACTCTTGGAAAAATTTTGATGATAATTGGGTTATTGATATTTTAGTAAACGAAAAGACTTATTTAGTAGAAATTGATAGTCGAGAAATTGTCGCTGTTACTGAAGAGGACTCAATGGAAGCTACAGTCAATGAACTAATAAACACAGCAAATTTCGCCACTACTCATGTAAAGGTAACAAAACTCCTACCTCTAACTAACTTCCTTTCAAAAAATAACATTTCTAAACTAAAAAAGGCTTCGAAAAACAACTATCAATTTAAAGGAGCAATTGGTTATGGTGATGTCGAAGAATTTCTGCAAGAACTTAGTAAATAGCTAGAATCATTATTCATGTCCCAAAGAATCACAGAATCCACCGTCGAGGACTTTTGTCTCGAAGTCTTAGAAGCCCAAGGCTGCTGATTTGTCTCTCCTGATGGCATGAAGAAAGATTCAATTAAATTAAAAAAATAACATGATGGATTTTGAAATAGAATTTGAATCTCTGAGAGAGACACATGACATCGAGTGTAAGGCGGCTCAGGGTCGTGATGGCTCGGGTGAAGTGCCTAAGGATTTCTGGAAAAGCTATTCAGCAATGGCGAATACTGATGGCGGTAGCATCTTCCTTGGAGTTGAAGAGCGGAAAGACAGCTTTTCTCGATTAGGGGTAAAGAGCCCTGATAAGATAATCAAGCAGCTAGTAGATACAGCGAATAATGGGGACAAGGTGAATGTAAATTTGTTGGGTAATGATGATGTCGTTCAGCATATTGATAGGGGCTTGATCATTATTGAAGTTAAGGTGCGGTGTGCTACTCGTAAGGAACGTCCTGTATACCTTCATAAAACGCCTATAGGTAATAGCTATCGCCGCCGTCATGAAGCAGATCAGCAAATGACGGATGATGAGGTAAAGCGGATGCTCGCTGAGCAGCAGTTTGATAGTCTGGATCAACGAATACTAAATGGTTTTTCTATAGATGACCTGAATCAAGAAAGTTTGAGGTCATTTCAGCAGTCAGTGGCAACTCGTAGCCCTGAGACAAACTTTGAAACTTTATCTCATCTTGATTTTCTGAAGCAAGTGGGAGGGTGGAAGAAGAACCGTGAAACAGGAACTGAAGGTCTAACGGTGGCTGCGCTCTTAATGTTTGGTAACTACCAGTCCATAAGAGACGAATTTCCTGATTACTTTCTAGACTATCAGCAGCGCCCTGAATCAAAGACGGAGCAAAGGTATACCGACAGAGTATGCCCTGATGGGACGTGGTCAGGGAATCTCTATGATTTCTACAGGAAGGTCTACCCAAAGCTAGTGAGTGATCTTAAGCTAGCTTTTCAGGTTAAAGATGGCATCCGAGAGGGTGAAAGTGCGGCACATATTGCGGTTCGTGAGGCTTTTGTGAATGCTCTGGTGCATGCGGATTATAGTGTTCCAACTTCTCTCTTAGTAGTGAAACGCCCTGATTTATTTGGGTTTAAGAATCCTGGGAAGATGCGTATTCCCCTAGATGTGGCATTAGCTGGGGGAGAGTCTGATAGCAGGAATAAAACGATTCAGGATATGTTCCGCATGATCGGTGCTGGGGAACGACAGGGATTTGGTATTCGGAAAATCATTCAAAACTGGAAAGAGTTCGATTGGCGGATTCCTCACTTTGAAGAAGCAGATGAACCTAGTCCTCGTGTCATCGTTCGGTTATCTATGTTATCCTTATTTCCTGAGAAAGCAGTGCAGTATTTTAAGTTGTTTGATGGGAAATACTGGGCTAAAGCGAGTGAATTAGAAAAAATAGCGTTAGTTTTAGCTTACACAGAAAGAGTGGTTTCACATGCAAGACTCTTTCAGTTTAGCGATAAGCATACAAAGGATATTGGTGATTGTTTGCAGAAACTTGAAAGAGAGGGGCGATTAACTGCTACAGGTGCATACCGAGCAAAAACTTATCATCTTCCTCACCAATCGGCACCATCTCCAGAGGACGTCTTTGACTCCCCGAATAACAACCTGAGCTCCCCGAATAACGACCTGAGCTCCCCGAATAGCGACCTGAGCTCCCCGAATAGTGATGAATTAGGGCGGATTATACATGCTAAGTTCAACTACCCATTTGTTGATGATTTGTCAGCGTTAGAGGGTGTTTTTAGGGGGAGTCTTGAGAATATCGCCAAAAAGCCGCGAGAGCAGCAACGGATGAATCCTGAGGAAATGAAGAAGGTGATTCTAAAGATTTGTTCTGAACGGTATGTAACTTTAGGGGCTATGGCACTGCTATTGAACCGTGAGCTAGAAACACTCCGTGGGCAATATATCACAAAACTTAAAAATGAGGGGTTGCTTCAGATGGCGTTCCCGAGAACTCCCAACGACCCTCGGCAAGCGTATTTAACCGTCAAATAACCATGTATCAAATCAACACAACATCGAATAAGATTGTTCAGCTAGTTCCTAAGAGCTTTAGCGAGCTTGGCTTTACTGAACGTGGCAACTTACAGGAATGGATTGCTAAAATGCCTGAATCCCTTGGTGAAGAACTTCTTATTATACAGAAAGAGTTTGATGGATTTGATGAGACAAGAGAGCGTTTAGATTTACTTGCTCTAGATAAACAGGGGGACCTGGTCGTGATCGAAAATAAGCTGGATGATTCAGGGCGTGATGTGGTGTGGCAGGCTCTGAAGTATGCTTCTTACTGTTCCTCGCTCTCTAAGTCTCAGGTGGTGGATATTTATCAGTCGTATTTGAACAAGTATGAAGGTGGAGGTGATGCGAAGGATCGCATTGTGGAGTTTCTGAATGCTGGAGACTTTGAGGAAGTTCTCTTAAATGAAGGTGTGGGGCAGAGGTTGATCTTTGTAGCGGCAAGCTTCCGTAAAGAGGTAACCTCTACCGTGATGTGGTTGCTAGAGAATCAAATTCGCTTACAATGTTTCAAAGCGACTCCATATCAACAAGATGAGCAGCTTTTTCTTACCTTAGATCAAATTATTCCAACTCCAGAAGAGGCAGAATTTCGAGTAGGGATAGCAGAGAAGACGAAGGAAGCGAAAACGGCTGTGAAGTCGAAGGCTAAATCTCTAGAGCTACGCCCTCGCTTCTGGGCAAAAACTCTAGAGGCTATGGAGCTTGCAGGTGTAAAGCAGTATAAGAATATTAGCCCTAGTAAGGATCACTGGTTGTCTTGTAGCACCGGGACAGGCGGAATCACTTACGCTCTGATATTTTCCACAAAGGAGATACGAGTGGAGCTTAATTTCATTAATAGCGAAGCGGCTGTGAATAAGTCGATGTTTGATAAAATCTATTTGAATAAAGACCGAATAGAAAAATTGTTTGGAGATACGCTGGAGTGGCAACGTCTGGATGATAAGAAGGCTTGCCGTGTGAAGTTCCGCCACGAAGTTGAGGGTTACAACGAGGAAAACTGGGAAATGATGATCGGGTGGCTTGTCGAGTATTTCCCGAAAATTGAAGCGGTATTCCGTCCTGAAATTGAACAAATTAAACTCAATAAATAATTTTACGATGTCTCAAAGAATCACAGAATCCACCGTCGAGGACTTTTGCCTCGAAGTCTTAGAAGCCCAAGGCTACCGATTTGTCTCCCCTGAGGAGCTGGATAGGCAAAACCCTGAAGAAGTCATCGTCAGTGACACTCTGCGGGAGATGGTGCGTGTATTGAACCCTAATATCCCCGATCTAGCTTGTGAGGAAGCACTACGAAAGGTCTTGTCGCCATCGAGCCAGAACTTACTGGAGAATAACGAGGAATTTCACAGATACGTGACAGAAGGTGTGAAGGTGGAATATCAAATGGATGGAGAAATGCGCG
Source organism: uncultured Rubritalea sp. (assembly GCA_937132085.1). GTDB lineage: Bacteria > Verrucomicrobiota > Verrucomicrobiia > Verrucomicrobiales > Akkermansiaceae > Rubritalea. Next base: position 15,234 of record CAKZNV010000094.1, read on the forward strand.
GCGATTTGGTTCAGCTCATTGATTACGATTCCCCTCTCAACAACCGACTCGAAGTAACCAATCAATTTACCGTATCAGCCTCTCAACGAGGGACGATAGTAACGAAGCGCCCTGATGTAGTGATTCTCGTGAATGGGATGCCTTTAGTAGTCATCGAACTGAAAAATCCAGCTGATGAACAGGCAACGGTTCTAAAAGCCTACACCCAGTTACAAAACTATAAGGCTGCCATCCCCCAACTGTTCTACACCAATGCCCTACTTGTGGCTTCTGACGGCATAGAGGCGAGTGCAGGCTCACTGACAGCAGGATTCACACGATTTATGCGATGGAAGACTGTGGATGGTATCCGAGAGGATGAAAGCACGGTGCCACAGATAGAAACTCTCTCTCGTGGGATGCTACGCCCAGATGTTCTTCTCGACCTACTCAAGCAATTTACCGTATTTGAAAAATCACAGAGCGAAGATGCTGATGGATTAGTGCAGATAGAGACCGTGAAAAAAGTAGCTGCTTACCACCAATACCATGCAGTCAATCAGGCAGTAAAATCTACACTCAGAGCGACAGCTACCATAAATGTGATGCAAGAAGACCCTGTAGCTTATGGAAATTTACCTACGGTGAAAGATCAACCAACAGGCGACCAAAAAGCGGGAGTAGTCTGGCATACGCAAGGATCAGGGAAATCACTCTCTATGGTCTTCTATACAGGGAAAGTGGTGCTAGCCTTGAATAACCCTACAGTAGTCGTCCTCACTGACCGTAACGACCTCGACCAGCAACTCTTCGACACGTTCGCAGGATGTAAGCAACTACTCCGTCAAGACCCTATCCAAGCTCAAGACCGAGATCATCTCCGGGAACTTCTTCAGACTGAAGGTGGAGGAATTATTTTCACCACTATTCAAAAGTTTGCACCAGAAGAAGGAAAAACAATTTATGAAGAGCTATCAGGTCGCCGAAACATCATCGTGATGGCAGATGAGGCTCACCGCTCACAATATGGATTCGCTGCGAAGACAATAGAAAAAGGAGACGAGGCGATTTTACGCTATGGTTTCGCCAAATACCTCCGTGATGGCTTACCAAATGCCAGCTTTATCGGATTTACAGGAACTCCTATCGAACGAGATGATGCTTCAACTCCAGCCGTATTTGGAAACTATATCGACGTTTACGATATCGAACAAGCGGTCATCGATGGAGCTACGGTGCGGATTTATTATGAAAGCCGACTCGCTAAGCTGAATCTTGCCGAGGATAAAATAGAGGAGGTTGATGAGGAATTCGAAAAGCTCGTCGGAGGAGAAGAGACGACTCAGACACAGAAAGCAAAAACTAAATGGACACAACTTGAGGCTATTGTCGGGCATCCGAAACGCCTCGAAGCGGTGGCAGAGGATTTCATTAATCACTTTGAAGCTCGTCAAGAATCGCAGGAAGGGAAAGCGATGTATGTCAGCATGAGCCGACGCATCGCCGTAGATATGTATGAAGAGATTATCAAGCTCCGCCCAGATTGGCATGATGACGACCTAAGAAAAGGTAAGATCAAAGTCGTGATGACCTCTTCCAGCTCTGACCCAGAGGAATGGCAGAAGCATTTTACAAGTAAAGAAGACCGCAGAAACTTAGCGGATCGGATCAAAGACCCAAGTGACCCACTAGAAGTGGTGATCGTGCGTGATATGTGGCTAACTGGATTCGATGCACCCTGCCTCAATACACTCTATGTAGATAAGCCGATGAAGGGGCATAATCTGATGCAAGCGATTGCCAGAGTAAACCGAGTCTATAAAGACAAAGAAGGTGGTCTCGTGGTGGACTACATCGGAATATCAACTTCCCTCAAGGAGGCTCTAGCGACCTACACCGAAAGCGGAGGAAAAGGAAAACCTACCTTTGACCAGGCTGAAGCAATTGCTGTGATGCGTGAGAAGCTCGAAGTAGTAGGACAAATCCTTCATGGCTACGCTTACGAAGAATACCTCAATGCCGATACTCGGAGAAAAATGGTAATGCTACTGGAAACTCAGGAACACATTCTAGGTCTCGAGGATGGTAGTGCTCGATTCTGCAAAGAAGTCAACGGACTCTCAAAAGCATTTGCGCTGTCGATACCTAGTGAGGAAGCGATGGCTGTGAAGGAGGAAGTAGCATTTTTCCAAGCCGTAAAAGCGAGGTTAGCTAAATTCGAAGGTGGTGGTAGTGGAGAAAGTGGAGGAAAAAGTGATGTGGAATTTGAGTCAGCTATCCGTCAGATCATTGATAAAGCTGTGGTCAGCGATGGTGTGATCGATATCTTTGATTCAGCAGGTATCAAGAAACCTGATATTTCTATCCTCTCTGATGAATTCATGGAGGAGGTTCGAGGGATGGAACAGAAAAACCTCTCAATCGAGTTACTCAAAAAACTTCTCAATGATGAGATCAAGGTTCGAACGACTCGAAACGCCCTTCAAAGCAAGAAGCTCTCTGAAATGCTCGAAAACACCATTCGCAAGTATCAAAACAACATCCTCACGGCAGCTGAAGTGATTCAGGAGTTGATTGAGATGGGGAAGGAAATCCGAGATTCCGATAAAGAGGCTGACGAAGTAGGCCTGACTGATTTCGAATACGCCTTCTACATGGCATTAGCAGATAATAATACAGCAGAGGAACTCATGGGGAATGAGAACCTCAAAGATCTTTCTATTGTGCTCGTAAACCTGATTCGTAAAAACGCTACGATTGATTGGACAAAGCGTGAACGTGTGCGAATCAAGCTCAGAGCCTTGGTAAAAACCACACTCAAAAGATTCGGTTACCCACCTGATCTGGCCAAACTCGCTACAGAAAATATTCTAAAGCAAGCTGAGCTATTAGCAGACGAGCTAGCGGCAGTTTGATCTTCAAAAATTCTTAAAGAGTCTTCATCAAATATGGAGTGTATCTGTTCTTCTTAGAGACTTTGTATAAGACCGACATAGATTCCGTAGGTTACACTGATGTGGTTTGCCGGGGAAAGACTTGTGGTGTTTTTAGTGATTGTTCTGGGACATGGTTTTAGGAGGTTGTTAGATTTTAGATTATGGGGTAGATAGTGGGGACAAGTTTATGGATAATGAGAATAAGAGATATGAGACGGTGTGTGGTGAGGTGATTTTTCATAGTCGCTCAGTGGCAGTGTGCGTGCATATTTATGCTGAGGTGGAGGGTGAGACGTATGTGGCCGCTCTGCAACGTGGTGAGAGAATGGATCACGGTGGGATGTGGTGCATGCCGTGTGGCTATCTGGACTGGAATGAGTCTACTGAGACTGGTGCTAGACGTGAGGTAATGGAGGAGCTGGGTATTAAGCCTGAGGCTCTGGGTGAGCTGGAATTTCTAGGTGTGGAGGATGAACCCGAGGCGTATAAACAGAATATTACTTTTGTGTATAGAGCTAGGGTGGATGGTCTGTTGAAGCTATGTAGTGCTGGGGCCGCTGAGGGTGAGGTGCAGGAAATGCGCTGGATGAATGTGACTGAGGTGCGAGAAGGGAAGCACGAGTGGGCATTCGGCCATGATACGAGTATTTTACAAGATCTGGAGCAACATAACTAATATCAACTAACGACATCTAACATTCTTACCGATTGACCATTGGGGGACATCTACTTACTATAAATTTATGAAAACACTGAAAGTATCGGCAGCTTGTGTGAACCAGACGCCAATGGACTGGGAGGGTAACCTTGCTAGGATTAAGGGTGCTGTGGCTGAGGCTCAGGCTGATGCTGTGGATGTGCTGTGTTTGCCAGAGCTGGTGATCACTGGCTATGGCTGTGAGGATATGTTTCTAGCGCCAGATATCTGTGCTAGAGCTGAGGCGATGCTGGCAGAAATTATGGAACTAGCGCCTGAGATGGTGTTAGTGGCTGGTCTGCCGTGGAGGCATCACAATGCGGTCTTCAATGTGGCGGCTGTGATGTGTGGTGGTGAGATTCTGGGGCTGTATGCTAAGCAGAATCTAGCTGGCGATGGTGTGCATTATGAGCCTAGATGGTTCAGTGCTTGGCCTGCTGATGAGGTGGCTGTGACTGAGATCTGTGGTGAGGAGGTCTTGATTGGTGATTTATTGTTCGAGGTGGGGGATGTGACATTTGGTATAGAGATCTGTGAAGATGCTTGGGTGGCTGATCGTCCAGGTTCTCAGATCAGTGCGTATGGTGTGGATGTGATTCTGAATCCTAGTGCGAGTCACTTTGCATTCGGAAAGCAGAAGATCCGTGAGAGGTTTATTTTAGAAGGAAGCCGAGCGTTCGGTGTGGCTTACATTTATGCTAATCTACTGGGCAATGAATCTGGTAGAATGGTGTTTGACGGTGGGGCAATGATTGCTAGCTGTGGGGATCTGATCGCTACTGAGAAGAGATTTAGCTATAAAGACTGGACTCTAACAACGGCTGTGGTGGATGTGGAGCTGAACCAAACTAGGCAAGCTGCATCGGCATCACGCGTAGTGGATGTGGAGGATCATGTAGGTCTGGTGAGGGCTTCGTATGAGTGGAGAGAGGATAATGATTTACCTAGCCCAGCGATAGAGAACAAGCTGTGGTGTAAGGAAGAGGAGTTTAGCAGAACGGTGGCGCTGGCCTTGTTTGACTATATGCGTAAGAGTTATAGTAACGGGTTTGTGCTGTCGCTTAGTGGTGGTGCGGATAGTTCTGCTGTGGCTTGTCTGGTGAAATTAAGTCTGAATTTCGCTCTGGCGGAGCTAGGCGAGGATGGTGTTAGAGAGAAACTGGCTTACATGAAGCTGGATAAAGATTCTAACAAGTGGATGAGTCAGCTACTAGCCTGTGTCTATCAGGCGAGCGATAACAGTGGAGATGCTACGGAGCATTCTGCTGAGAGTCTGGCGGAGTCTGTGGGAGCTGAGTATCAGAGATGGAATATTTCTGAGCTAGTGAATGGCTATACTGGCATGGTGAGCGGCGGAATAGGCCGTGAGCTGACGTGGAAGACGGATGACATTACTTTGCAAAATATCCAGGCTAGGGTGAGAGCACCCGGGATCTGGATGCTGACTAATATACGCAATGCTCTGCTGCTAGCGACGTCTAACAGAAGTGAGGCCGCAGTAGGCTATGCTACGATGGATGGCGATACTTGTGGTGGGGTGAGTCCTATTGCGGGAATCGATAAGGCATTTCTTCGTCACTGGCTGCTATGGCTGGAGAATAGTGCGATGGACGGAATCGAAAAAATCTCAGCTCTGAGTGCGGTGAATGCTCTGCAACCAACAGCTGAGCTGAGACCAGAGGAGTATGATCAGACTGACGAGAGCGATCTGATGCCGTATCCTGTGCTGGATGCGATGGAGAAGTCGGCGATCCGTGACAAGCGATGTCCGAAAGATGTGCTAGCGCTGATGCTGCAGAGATTCCCTGACTATGAGGGGAAGGTGATGAAGAGCTGGGTGATCAAATTCTTCAAGCTATGGAGTAGAAACCAATGGAAACGCGAGCGTTATGCACCTTCGTTCCATCTTGATGATGAGAATCTAGATCCTAAGACTTGGTGTAGATTCCCGATTCTGTCTGGCAGTTTTGCAAAAGAATTGAGTGAACTTTAACTTTTAACGGAATAAATATCCGATGGGGAGACTCTTAGGTGTATAGAATAAAACAATGAGTGAATTTCAAGAATTAGTAGATGCGCATTATCAGCCGTTATATCGGTTTGCGTATAGTTTAGCAAAGGAGCCAGATAAGGCTGCTGATCTGGTGCAGCAGACATTCTGCATCTGGGCGCAGAAAGGTGACCAACTGAAGGATCGCAGTAAGGCGAAAACTTGGTTGTTCACGACTCTGTATCGTGAGTTTCTAGCGGGAGCGAGAAGAAGTAATAAGTTCCCTGAAACTGATATTGAAGACGTGGACTACAAGCTGGAAGCAACTGAAGTGGATGCAGGAAGAAATCTCGATGCGAAGCGTGCAGTGAAAGTGTTAAATAGTTTGGATGAAACATTCAGAGCACCTCTAACACTATTTTTCCTTCAACAGCATAGTTATAAGGAAATTGCTAAAGTGTTAGATATTCCGATTGGCACAGTGATGTCACGCATCTCAAGAGGTAAAGATTTATTAAAAAAGAAAATGGCAGAAAAATTAAAACAATCCTCGAAGGTTGTAACAATGGAAAGGAGCGTTAAAAATGGATAGAGAAAAAGCAAAATTTATACTCCAGAGTTATCGTCCAGATGGTGCTGATGCAGGAGACCCTCACTGTACGGAAGCTTTAAAGTTTGCCGCGGAGGACAGGGAACTAGGTTCATGGTTAGCGGATGAGCGAGCGCATGATGCTATGTTTGCAGAAGCTCTGAATAGCGTGGATATCCCAGCTGGTCTTAAAGATGAGATCTTGTCTGTGATCGATAATGACCTGACAATTCCTGAAGACTTGGAGTTTGACTCTATTTTCTCAGGAGCACTTATGGATGTGCAGCCACCTAGTGGTCTGAGAGATCAGATCATCTCAGCGATGGAAATCGAAAAGGCTGAGGCTGAGGCAACAGTGGAGCCGGAGAAAGTAGTTAAATTTCCTAAGAAGTGGTTTAATCTCACTGCGATTGCTGCTCTTTTGATGTTTGGTGCTGTGTTTATGTTTTCTCAACTACCTAATGAAGGTGATGAGAACCGAGTAGCACTACATAATATTCAGATAGATTCTGGTAATCTCATCAATGCTTCTCACGAAGTAGAGTATGCACAAGATTCACTAGGAAAGGTGAATGAGTGGCTAGTCAACGAGGGTTTACCTGAGGCATCATCTGTTCCTAATGGTCTAATCTCTGAAGATACGCATACTAATGGTGGGCGTAGACTGAAGCTGGATAATGGAGTGGAAGCTTCTATGATTTTCTTTGAAAAGAAGGACACAGGAAACTTTTACCTTATGGTATTAGAGGCTGATTCTGTAAAAAATGCAGATAAGATCAGTGGTATAAGTCAGATGACTATAAAACGCTGCTCAACCTGTCCGGTGACGCGCTTTAATGTGACTTCATGGAAGGATGCAGATAAGGTTTACATGCTCCTGTCTAAAGAAGATAAGAAGAAGATTACTGAGCTCTTCTAGTCTAACAAATTTTAGTTGTATTTTCCTCACAGGCTGCTCAATGAGTAGTCTGTGAGGTTTTTTTAGCCTTCTTTCTTCAGTGGCTGAGCAAGCACGAAGGGAGTAATGACTACTGCAGTGAAGCGAGTTTCATCATATTCCCACCACTCAGCATGTAGGCTGGATGGCTTGACTAGATCAGCTGATTTTAGCCACGCTTGAACTTGTTGTTTGTTGTCTGTAGTAAATGCCGCTGCTACTTCTGTGAGGACTAGCTCAGGGTCCACGTAGATCATGGCGCCTGTTTTGAAATGTGGCTTAAGGTAGGTCCAGTCGACATCACCAGTGTATTTGGCAATCTTTTCGCTACTGTCAGTATCATCGAACCCGAGGACATTGTAGTTTAGCTTTTCTTCTGACATAATAGAGTCGGTTAGAAATTGTGTTTTACTGCTTTTCGTTATCGAAAGCAGAGTCGAAGAGGCCGTTGTTGTTTCTAGGGAAATCTAGAGCTTTCACGTAAGCGCATGACTCAGTAGCACCATGGATACGATCCATGCGAGCGTCTTCCCATTCTACAGAGAGTGGGCCATTATAGTTGATGTCATTCAGAGCTACGATGATTTCTTCGAAATCTATATCGCCACGACCGATAGAACGGAAGTCCCAGAAACGTCTAGCGTCTGCAAAATCAGTGTGTCCACCAAATACGCCGACTGTGCCATCTCCGTGTCCCCACCAGACGTCTTTCATGTGAACATGGAAGATGCGGTCAGAGAAGGTGCGGATGAATTTCACGTAATCTACACCCTGGTAGCCGAGGTGTGATGGATCGTAGTTAAAGCCGAAACGTTTGTGGCCATTTACAGCTTCGATAGCACGCTCAGTAGAGACGATGTCGAAGGCTATCTCGGTAGGATGGACTTCGAGTGAGAAGTTTACATCTACTTTATCAAATTCATTGAGAATACGTGTGAAACGAGTGCCGAAGTCATCGAATCCAGCTTGGAGGTATTCTTGAGAAGTTGGTGGGAATGAGTAGAGCGCATGCCAGATGGATGAGCCTGTGAATCCATTGACTGTTGGAGCTAGGACGCAGTTGTCTGACTGTAATGATGCTGGCTTAGCATCAATAAATTTTCTGAGGGCTTGGCCAGTTCTGATCATTTGCTGCTCTGCTCTAGTGCGGACACCTTCTGGCTCACCGTCGCCCCAGATCTTTGGTGGTAAGATAGCTTTATGGCGTTCGTCGATGTTGTCACAGATAGCTTGGCCTACGAGGTGGCTTGAAATTGCGTAGCAGTTGAGTCCATGACTCTCTAGCAGTGCCCATTTATCTGAAATATAAGATTCTTCCGAGAGAGCTTTATCGACATCGAAGTGATCACCCCAGCATGCTAACTCGATACCATCGTAGCCCATTTTCTTTACTATTGGGAGCAGTTCTGCAAGAGGGAGGTCTGCCCATTGGCCGGAAAATATTGTGACTTGTCTCATAAGTTAATTTAGTTTGATAGATGTTCTGTTAGGATTTGATGGTATTTGTTTAGCGAGATGTTGTAAACATTTGCCATGTATGGTTCTGGCAATTTGCATTTGCTGAAAACCTCGGTGTGATACTTGTTCTTAATCTCTTTGAACGGTGTATCCAAGAAAATTTCTTCAAGAATTGTGGCACCAATAGTCGGAATGTTTATGGATCTGATAGAGTAACTGGGTGTTTGGTAGATGTTGGAACAGAGTTGACCTATTGATTCTAGTTTTGCTGCTTCACCAGTAATAATGATGGAGTGCATTGGCTGTTCGATCCATTGACTAAAGAGTTTGAGATGTAGAAGCTGGCCATTGATGACAGAGAGTATGTTGGCTTTGTCAAAGTTAACATTGGGGATACCTAGAGCAGATTCTTTCTGAAGAAACGGTAGGTGAATTTCATCTGCAACTGAGTGAATGACATCTAGATGTGAATCAATCGCTTCGTGACTAATATTTAGCCTCTTAGCAGTGTGAATCAGGGGAGTGAGTCCATTCTCTAGGTATATATGAGCAATATAGCCTTGAAGTGGATGGATAGTGACTTTGCAGGCATTGGGAACCTCACTAGGAATAGTTTTAATGCTGATATTGAGCGAGTATGTTTCATCTAGCACTAGACTAGCTTCTCCCTGGACGAGATTGCCAGTGCCTAAGCAGTGTGCTGCTTCTTCGCTGATCCATGCAAGGCAGCGAGTCTGGTCAGAGAATCCGTATTTAAGTTTAAAGTAATCTGATATAAATCCAGCTGATCTAGGTGGCTCGACCAGTTGAGGTAGTTTCTCTTGTAAGTTAGGAGCTACAAATTCAACAATTTCTGAATACCATTTTCTGGATTTTATATCTAGTAGGCCGAGCTGGGAACTGTCAGTTAGGTCTATAGGTGCGTCTTTACCGATCAGCAAGGAACAGAGAAATGATCCAGAGGTATGCACAGATCTAGTTTGTTCCCAGATAGTAGGTTGCTCATCAGAGAGTTTCTTAATCTGTGCCGCACCTGTGTGAGAGGTCATCGGTATTCCAGTGATGTCTCTGATCGGTCGACTAGAAGAAAATTTCTCTTTAATTAGGTCGGCAGCATTTTCTGCGGACTGGTCTCTAGCAATGGGGCTATGTCTATAACTGTAGAATTCTCTCAGCTGGTCGGTGAGCGGTATGCTTGGGTTGAGTTGGATTTCAGAAACTGGTCGATTGAGAAAGACGGTGGCTGGTGCTGAAGATCCTGAGATGGTGGTGACTTCAGCAATGATCGCTGAATTTTCTTCATAGATAGCTTCGAAAAGCAAATCGAGAGCTTCTGCAAGCATTTGAGGATCTAGATAGCTTTGTTTCGTATTAGAATTCTTAACAAAGCCTCCTTGTGTGTCTCGATGAGCCAAATCTTCATCATAGTGGATCGACTTCTGAAAGATGATTTCAGAAGTTTCTTTATTGGTAATCGTCGCAGTGAAAAACTGCCTAGAACAGTGGAGTCCGAGGTGCATGGGGAATTCTTTAAACTAGTGGTTATTGGTGCCCTAGATCGGCAAGTTTAGTTTAAAAGTAGAGGGAGAGTGTCTAGACACCTTCTCTTTAGCGATATTTGATGATAGTTTAAAGTCTTTTTTAGGTAATAAAAAAGCGGCGCATCATGAATCTCTTCAAAATGCGCCGCTGAGGTGTTAAAATGTTTGATTTATTAT
>CAKZNV010000095.1 GCA_937132085.1 uncultured Rubritalea sp.
CCATCTTCATCCTGACGGCTTAAAACGTTGAGCAGTATGTTATGCTTCATCTTGAAGCTAGAGACGAGTGGCTCTGGATCTGAGTTCTGAAGTTTAGTAAATGTGTCTGCAGTCCATGAAACGAATCCATTTTCAGGTGGCTTCTTCTTCACCACCTTTTTCTTTTTAGTAGAGGCGGCAGCCTTGGCTTCGAGTCGAATGTTATCGATCACATGCGGAGGAGCCTGAGCCACTACATAGCCGACAGTATCGAAGCCACGTCTTCCAGCACGTCCTGCGATCTGTTTAAAATCTCTAACAGACAGAATCTTCGTCCCTGTTCCGTCGTATTTAAATAACTGGGTAAAGAGCACGGTGCGGATAGGAACATTCACTCCCACTCCGAGCGTATCGGTGCCACAAATCACTTTTAACAAACCACGCTGAGTCAGCTTTTCTACCAACACACGATACTTAGGCAATAATCCAGCATGGTGAATTCCAATGCCGTGACGTAGCAGCTTGCTGATCTCTTTACCATACGGTGAGCGGAAGTTAGCCTGATACAGCGCCTCGGCAATCTCCTTCTTCTCTTCCTTAGTGCAGAGATTGGTAGACATCAGAGCCTGTGCTGTTTCAGCCGTAGCACGCTGGGCAAAGTTCACTAAATATACAGGAGCCTTATCCTGTTCTACTAGTTCAGCCACCTTTTCTGTTAGAGGTATTTCTGAGTAGTCAAATTCTAGCGGAACTGGTCGTTGATCTGATTGCACCAAGATCGTTTCCGCCTTCGTCAGCTCAGTCATTGTCTTACTGAACAGCTCTGTATCACCTATAGTAGCGGACATCAGAAGGAATCTAGACTGAGGTAAAGTCAGCAAAGGAATCTGCCAAGCCACTCCCCTCTCAGCATCTGAGTAGTAGTGGAATTCGTCCATAATGACGTCATCCACCTTCGCCTCAGCACCTTCTCGGAGAGCTAGATTAGATAAAATTTCTGCGGTGCAGCAGATGATCGAAGCATCAGAGTTAACCGTGGCATCACCAGTGATCATGCCTACATTCTCAGGTCCGAAGGTCGCACAGAGTGAAAGAAACTTTTCATTCGCTAACGCCTTGATCGGCACTGTGTAATAGGAAGTTCTGCCCTCACAAAAAGATTTATAATGCATCGCTAACGCCACCATCGATTTACCTGAGCCAGTCGGGGTATTGAGAATGACGTTATTTCCACCAAATAGCTCCAAAATAGCCTCCTCCTGATGATCATAAAGTTCAATACCAGCATCCATCACCTGCTCCAGGAAATGGTTTAAAATATCGTCTGTGGAAAAATCTCCTGGTGGCTTAGAAAGTAACATCGATGGGAGCTTTACTGGCTAACTCTGTTTGGTCAACAAGATCATGCCGAGTCTTGTTAATCGTTCGCTTATGAACCGCTGACTATGAGGAAAATAATTGATAAACTTATCTTGATAAATGAACTATTTATCCGATAACTAAACTATATGAAAATCCCGTTATTTGGAACTGATGGCATCAGAGGAACAGCCAATGAATGGCCTATAACTCCTGAAGTAGCAATGCGTGTAGGCAGAGCTGTGGCAAGAGTATTAGGTGGAAATAGAGCAGGAAACCTTAAAGTAGTGATCGGCAAAGACACTAGACTTTCTGGCTATATGTTAGAAACAGCTCTCACCGCTGGACTCGTATCAGAAGGAGCTAAGGTTCTCCTCACAGGACCTATCCCTACACCGGCAATAGCACATCTGACACAGACTATGGGCTGTGACGCTGGCATCATGCTGACAGCCTCACACAATCCTTTCCAAGATAATGGTATCAAGATTTTTGGTAGCGATGGTTACAAACTCAATGACGAACTTGAGCAAGCAGTTGAGGAAATCATTCTTAGCGAGAGACTTTCAGATCCAGCAGTAGACGGAGCGCTAGGTAAAGCAATCCGAATCGAAGACTCTGTAGGACGCTATATCGAATTCGCTAAAAATGCAGCCTCTTCATACTCAATGAATGGCCTAAAAGTCGTTCTAGACTGTGCGCATGGCGCTGCTTACTTTGTAGGCCCTCTCATCTTTGATGAACTAGGAGCCGAGGTCATCGAGCTCGGAGTTAGCCCAGATGGCCGCAACATCAACGAAGGTTTTGGAGCATTACATCCAGAAAAAGCAGCGGAGCAAGTCATCGAGCACAAGGCTGATATTGGCATTTGTTTTGATGGTGATGCTGACCGAGTCATCTTCGTAGATGAGCTAGGAAATGTAGTTTCTGGTGATCGTGTCCTCTGCCTCTGTGCGATTGCGCTGAAAGAAGAAGGTCTCCTGAAAAATGACACCATGGTAGCAACTGTCATGAGTAATCTCGGACTACGTGATGCCCTAGACAAACATGGTATCAAGCTTTCCACCACTGGAGTCGGTGACCGTCTCGTGATCGAAAACATGCGAGAGCATGGCTACTCACTCGGTGGAGAAAATTCAGGTCATATCATCTTTGCTGACAATTCCACCACTGGCGACGGCATCATGAGCGCTCTGAAAATTCTAGCGATTATGAAAAAGTCAGGCAAGAAGCTCTCTGATCTAGCAAACTGCATGGAAGAATATCCACAGGAACTCCATGCTATCAAAGTAACTGAGAAGCCACCAATACACGAAGTGCCTGAACTCAGAGACGCAATCGCTGATGCTGAGAAATCCATGGGAGCCGAAGGACGAGTCCTGGTTCGCTACAGTGGCACAGAGAAAGTCATCCGTGTTCTCATCGAGGCGAAAAGTGCAACGGCTGCAAAACAGCATTCCGACGCCATCTGCAATGTCATCAAAACCACAATCGGATCATGAGCCTCAACATTCTAAAACCAGAAGTAGAAGGCAACCTATGGCCTCTCTATGTAGATCAGAACTTTAAAGACCAACTCATCTCAGGCGACACTTTCGAAGCTTGGCAGAAACGCTATGCACCCGAAAACTCAGAACTGATAGAGAATGCCTGGGTAGATCCTCAAGACTGGGATGCTATCAAAGATGGAGGTTCTCTCACTACTGAGAAAGGTGAACTCCTCGCTCGTATAGGAGACGGTGAAACCAAAATCACCGCTTCAAATTTATCACGGCTTATTCTCCATCCTTGGGATTTCATCTACGTGAATGAACAAATCGTAAAGCTCCTCACTGAGTCAGACTACCAAGGCGAAGTCAGCCCAGCCGCTCATATCGAAGGAGTTCTCACAGTAGGGAAAGGAACCAGAATCCTCCCAGGTGTCTTTATCGAAGGCAATGTGGTCATCGGCGAAAACTGCAAAGTCGGCCCTAACTGCTACATCAGAGGCAACACCACGATCGGTAACAAATGCCATATCGGACAAGCAGTAGAAATTAAAAACTCTATCATTGGCCATGGCTCATCCGTCGGCCATCTCAGCTACGTTGGCGACAGCGTCATCGGAAATAATGTAAATTTCGGAGCTGCTACAGTTACCTCTAACCTTCGCCATGACGGACTAAATCACCGCTCTATGACTACTGAAGGCCTCATCGATACAGGCAGAAGAAAGTTTGGCACCATCGTCGGAGATAATGTCCACACTGGCATACATACTGCTATTTATCCTGGTAGAAAACTAGGTCCAGGCACCTCTACCAGACCGAACCAAGACGTTCAAAAAGATCTAACCTAACAACCCAACCCCAACTAAAAAACCAAAATCATGTGTGGCATCGTAGCATACTCAGGAACCAAATCCGCAACTCCAATCCTACTCAATGGACTCCGCAAACTAGAATACCGAGGCTATGACTCAGCCGGTATCGCGATCCATAGTGACAACACCATTCACATCTACAAAGAAGAAGGTAAAGTCGCTAACCTCATCGATAGCATCGGTGACTATGAAAACGATGCCGTGCACCAACAGTGTCACGTAGGTATCGCTCACACTCGCTGGGCTACTCACGGACCACCGACTAAAGAAAACGCTCACCCACACGGAGCTGGATTCGAGGAACCTGGTGGTAGCAGAATCGCCCTCGTGCACAACGGAATCATCGAAAACTACCGTGCTCTAAAATCACGTCTCGAAGCTGAAGGCAAAGTTTTCCTCTCCGATACTGACAGTGAAGTTCTCTCACATTTGATCGAATTTTACTACACAGACGACCTCGCTAAAGCAATCAGCACTGCGCTAAAAGAAGTGCAGGGAACATTCGGCATCGCTTGTATAGCCAAGGATCAGCCAGACATGCTCGTGGTAGCTCGTAGAGGATCTCCTATCGTGATCGGACTCGGTGAAGACCAAACAATCGTCGCCTCAGATGCGTCCGCTATCATCAGTCACACCAGACAAGCTGTCTATCTCGACGACAACGATGTAGCCATCATTCGTGGTGGAAAGATCGATATCAAAACACTCGATGCTAAGCCTGTGCAACGTGACACTGCTGACATTGATTGGTCAGAAGGTGCTGCTGAAAAAGGTGGCTACGAGCACTACATGCTCAAAGAAATCTTCGAACAGCCAACCGCTATACGCAACAGTATTCGTGGCAGAATAGATCTCGATAGAGGCACCTCTGTCCTCGCTGGACTAGGGCTAGATTCTCGTGAAATCGTAGATCTACAGCGACTCCTTATTGTCGGTTGTGGAACTTCTATGAATGCTGGACTCGTAGGTGAATACGCCATTGAAGATTTCGCAGGAATGCTCTCAGAGGTAGAACAAGCCGCAGAGTTTAGATACAGAAACCCTATCGTTGGCAGTAAAGATATCGTCCTAGCGATTAGTCAGTCAGGAGAAACTGCTGACACACTAGCAGCAGTCCGGGAAGCTCAAGAAAAAGGCGCTCTCGTCGCTGGTCTAGTCAACGTAGTAGGCTCTACCATCGCACGTGAAACTGGCCGTGGAATCTATCTCCATGCTGGACCAGAGATCAGTGTTGCCTCTACTAAAGCCTTCACCTGTCAGGTCTCAGTCTTGCTCCTCATCGCCTTAAAATTCGCTAGAAGCAGAAGACTTTCTAGAGAACAAGGCATTAAGATCGCTGAAGAAATAAATAGCCTACCTGAACTTGTTGAACGTGTTTTAGAACAGAATGATGCCATTGCAAAGATCGCAGAAGACTTTGTGAAATTTGACAACATGTTCTACATCGGCAGAGGCTACCTATTCCCAGTAGCGCTTGAAGGAGCACTGAAGATTAAAGAGATTTCTTACATCCACGCTGAGGCCTATCATGCTGCAGAACTCAAGCACGGCCCTATCGCTCTGTTAGAAGAGTCGATGCCAGTGGTAGCTCTGCTCAATGCTGGACCAGGAATGGAGAAAACTCTCGGTAACGTAGAAGAATGTAGAGCAAGAAAATCACCAGTCCTCGGAGTCATTTCCGAAGGTGATGAAGACGCTAGAGCAGCCTGTGACTGGGTGATCGAAGTCCCACAGAGTTCACAATTCATCGCTACTGTGACCTCAACAGTCGCTCTCCAACTCTTCTCCTACCACGTAGCTAGACTAAGAGGCTGCCCAATCGATCAGCCAAGAAACCTAGCCAAAAGCGTGACGGTAGAGTAAGTTCTCTTCAAATGAAAATTCTAATAGAGAGATACAAATGGCTCATCATCATCGCCCTTGTATTTCTCGCTGGAATCGTCTGGCAATCCTGCACTCCTCAGCGAGCGAGTGGTGAAAATAACTAACTACTAGCTCAGCAGAAATAGGCATTCTAACCGACAGACTCAGATTAACCGCTATTAAAATATAGGCCTCATTTTTCATCTAAAATGATCACTATTTAAATTTATGGGTGTTTTTTTAATTAATGAGCTTTCTAATTAACATTTCACCTCAGGACTGGCTTTATTTCGCCATCTGTTTACTCGATCAGTGGTCAACGCTGCACAAGTTGCCCAGATTGCAGACATTTCTAACCCTACCGCCTACCGCCTCATAGAACGCTTTGTCGGACAGGGTTTACTCCGTGAAATCACGGGAGCTAAACGAGGTAAACTTTACGTATTCGATCCTTACCTGAAGCTCTTCAAATAGGCTGAAAATTCAACCTATGGTAAATTAAAATCCAGCTGGTGAATCTGCTTCATACCACCTTTACCATCGGTGTGAAGGGTGATGATTTTCTTGGTTTGCTGAGGTGTGTTCCAGTGGGTGTAGATTTCTATTCTGTAGGTGGCGATGATTTTGTTAGAGAGCTTTATGTTGTAAATTCCAGGAATGGCGTCTTTCATGGTGTGCTCCTCAATACCGTCTTTTCTATCACTGTAGAGGCCGTGGTTGTTTAGGTTTGAAATCACTAATTCTTTATTTTTCTTATCTTTAGACCTATCGTATTCGATTTCTAGGAAACTTTTAATACCAGTCGATTCACAGCTAGCGATAATACGTATATCATATTTAGAATTGTGTCTAGTTGGACTAGAATCAGCATAGAAACTATGAGGCAGGCTGTGCAGAAGTGCCGTTTCATCCTCCAGCGCCAGCTTATTGGTCGCCTGTAGTATTGTGAATTTGATGAACCTTAACTCAGGGCTAGCTAGCTGAGGATCGAACCGCTTAATGAGAGCTAAAGCATGCTGATAGTCTTGGAATTCCATGAGCCAGAATAGCAGGCGTTTCTGAGCAACTGCAGAGCCTTCTTGCCCAGCGATGATATTACTAAGAACTCTTCTCCCCAGTGTCGCTTGCTTGTTCTGATAGAGGAGTGTTGCTGCTTGGATGAAAAACTGGGCATCTCTGGTTTGATCCGACTTAAGTTTGAGATAGGCAGAGTAGCTCTTCTTAGGGTCTTTCGCATTCTTTTCGAGTTCAGCGGAAAAATTATCCCACTGTTTCTGCCCTATAGGATCAACGTCTTCAACAACACCTGCTTTTCCTTTGATCGTTACTGAAGGAGCTGAGACTGGAGTAGGAGCAGGAGTTATAGAACTGGATTCACCACCAGAACTCGGGGCTGAATCAAAAGGATCATCCATGTCAAACGGATCACTAGGATAGTAATCTTCGACCTCTAGTCCGTCTTCAAGTAAGTAAGGCATATCGTAGATTTCATTTTGGTAGAAGCCGCCATCCAGATATTGATTGTCTTCAATTGCGACGATCATGTCACCAGCTTGCAGAGGTGTCTTTTTGTATTCCTTGCTAGACAAATTCAGTGTCTGTCGTTGCGCATTGCGGTAAAGCTGGAGCAATGGCAGATCATATCCTTGCATAAATTCCTTTAGATCCGTCCCTGCTTTTATCTGATGATTTTTTGGGTCTTTCACGAGTCCACGTAGTGAGACGTGAATGGTCTTGGTTTTATCTTTATCGTTAGGAAATTGGGATGGCAGATAGAAGAGTTTCTTACGTTGCTCATCTAAGGACTTGAGCGCTAGCATACGTTTATTGAATTCTTGTTTAGTTTTCGATTCTTTAAGTCCTAGCTGGTTATCTATGGCTTTCTGCTCCCACTGGTTGATGTATCGCTGTGTTTTCTGATCATATTGCTTAGGAACGAAGAAGCGATTCAATGAACGATTCCAGATCTTTATATTTCTTATCGTGCCATTAAATTTATAGGGATGCCACGGGTAATCACGAGAATGATATCGTTGTTTGTCACCTATGTTTTTTGACAACGATCTAGAGTTGATACGGAGACGAGATTTATACTTTCTGAACTCTTCTTTTCCTAAAGGTGGTATTTGGTATTTCACATGATCTGACAGTGTTTCGAGAACAATCATTGAGGTGTAGTCACTTACAAGTCGGTGTTTGATCGCATGTTCAGTAATGACTCGCTCTGGGCTACCTTGTTCTGAAAGAGAGTTAAGCTGATGCTGAGCCAAGGTAATTTCGACTATACGGTTCCGTGTTTTGTAACGTGGATCACTCTCATGGAAATTAGCTTTAAACTGAGCTTTCTCATCACCTTCGTATGCGATGTCCAGGCCTACATGAGGTAAGTCTCCTTTGCAGATAAACTCTAAAACTCTGGCATCTTTGTCATTGATGAGTTCACCATTTTGTAACGGTTTTAAACGTTTATAACAAATCCGATCGACCGTCTTTTTAATAGGATGCTTCTGTAAATCAGCTACATATAGAGTCTGAGGTCTCTTGTTCCATCGGAGTAGATTGAAGTTTGATTCACCAGTAAATACGATGGTGGCTTGTGAACGATGAGGTTCTTTTAGGCTTCTGACAGAGGTGAAATCAAGAGCCCCATCATAGACGATAGTATTGATAGCTTTCTTCAGAGCGCTCCAGTCACCCGACTTTATCTTGAAACTACCCAAATTCTGAAGTTCATAACCGAAGCCATAGAGCTGGATTTCAGTGTCTGGATTCTTCTTAAAAAATTCATCTAACAAATTGAACTGCTTCTCTAGTAACTGTGTATTTTTCAAACCCGAACAATCCCATAGAAAGGTCATCTTCTTCGCTTGGCGAAGCTTCTTAGTCGGGATGGATTCTGGCACCTTGATCTTGTAGTAAGTGACTTCACCTGACCCATTTGATCGACCTTGGACGATCACAGAGTTCGAAGCCGCTACGGGGGTAACGATATCAACAAGCTCTACTTGCCCTTTAGTTGTTAAGCGACTGTAGTTCTCTCCAGGAGTTGATATTTTTAAGCGCTTACTGTTAAGACGACCTAGTGGAGATTCTATTTTAATCAATCCGCTCTTAACGATCTTATCTAATTTAATAGGTAGTTTAAACCGATAGCTTCCATCGACGGCTTTGCTTTTAGTCACGTAGCTAATGCTCAAAGATTTCGTTTTCTTAGGCAAAATAGGAAAGACTCTAGTGTGAAAAATGTTGTTCTCCTTCTTCTGAACGATGCCTGGGTCAACGTTCCTTGCCTTGATTTCCTCATAGGCTTTGTGAGCTTTTTTATCCTCTACCACTGAGGCCTTTTTCATCTTACCATTCACCTCTATCGCATATCCACTGATCGTTGCGCCTTCAGGGAGAGGGATGACTAATTCGCCTTCTTGATTACGATTAGTAGGATTATAAAACTCAGCTTGAATGTTCGTGTAAGTGAGATCTTCCATCACCTTAATCGAGATGATCAGTCTGTTAACTTCATAATTCTGACGAACCTTATCGTGCTTGAAATGGAGAGTCGGAGTAGCGGCTACACACAGCTGAACCAGTAGAGGAAGAATGAGAAAACTACGCAACATGAGATAATAGTGAGTATATGATTAACGGCCTACCGAGAGCACGTCGGCTTTGATGAAAACGAGGAGCTTTTTACTAGGATCAGCTTTGTTGTTGTCGTCCTTAGGTGTGAGCGCTGAGACCATGTGAAACTTACCTTTGCTAACGGTAACAGCGGTTTGCACTCGGTAAGTGTAGATAGTAGGCATTTTCATCGTAACCTTAGAATCAGCACTAGTGCCCCAGACAGTTTCACCGATGAGAAACACCATTTCAGGGGAAAAATACAAATCAACTGTTTTACCATCATCACCGAGTCCTGGCTCAACTTCTAGTGTAGAGCCTAGATTTCTTTTATCAAAAGCAGTGGGTGTAGGAGAGGTAGAGGTGTTGATAGTAGTTGATTTTTCTTTCCCGTTTTCGACCTTCAGAAATGGAGGCTCATACTCAGTAGGGTAAATGTATTCAGTAATTGATTCTGCTGTCGCTTTCTCACCTGGTCGGCTGACTACTGTTTGCGAATCTACAAATTTAACTGTGCCTGCCTTTGCTTTTTGCAGCATGCTATTCCTGAGTTTCGTATCATTTGTGCCTACTTTTTCTTCAGTCAT
>CAKZNV010000096.1 GCA_937132085.1 uncultured Rubritalea sp.
AGGCTCGATATTCTGAATGGAGGATTCACCGTGTTTGGCCAAGTAGAAAACATGGATGTGGTGGACGAAATCGTAAAAACACGGATCATCAATGTGGGCGGAGCTCATGCTCATTTACCGATCAAAGATCTCAGTCATCCCGATAGTAGCGGAGCTACTGACGCAACCAATATCAAGCAGCAGGATTTAATCGTTATGAATAAAGTCAGCGTGGTCACTGGGCCAAGCTCAATCACGCTAGTCCTAATAGTAGCTGGTAGCGTGCTATTAGGTAGCTTCCTCTTAATAAGGCATAAAAAGATCCAACAAGACCTGAGCTTGATGTCTCCTGATGGAACTGAATAAGGGTTAAGCTTACGCTATTAGAAATTATCGTGATATTGATTCCAGAGGCTGCCAAAGAATCGTTTGTTGCTTTTTAGGGGCTGAATTCTAGAGGTTTTTGGAGCTTTATCTGTATAGCGGATTCGATTATTCTAGCGGGTGATTGAACAAATAAATAGATCCTCTCCGCTACCTCAGAAATTAAATAATTTATGAATTCTACTAAACACATCATCGCCGCTTGTATTTTGACAGGCTTATCTGCAGGAGTTGCGGGTGCGCAGGCAGTTCAGCCAGCTCCATTTGATCTTAAGAAAATCGAGAAAAATCTGCTAAAGAATCAGCCATTGTGCAGAGAGGCTAGCATCGGCATTGCTACTAGTTTCGGAGCTCAGGGGACTGGAGTTGTGGTGAGTAAGGATGGTATTATTCTCACTGCCGCTCATGTGGTGGATAGTGTGGGAGCAGAGTTTGATGCTGTCTTAGCTGATGGTAAGATGGTTAAATGCATCTGTGTGCTGATTAATCACAACACGGATTCTGCGATAGGTAAGATTATAGAAAAAGCTCCTGAGGGAGGCTGGAAGCACAGACCGATCAGGACTAAGAAAGATCTGACGAATGGCGAATGGTGCACAGTGATCGCGAATGGTGGAGGCATTCAGCTGAATCGTCCTGCTCCGTTCCGTGTGGGGAGAATTTTGACTAATGCTAAATCCAAGGCTCAGAATCTTTTGATCTCAGATTGCACTGTGGTTTCTGGTGACTCAGGTGGACCGCTGTTTGACCTAGATGGTAACTTAGCAGGCATTAACACGGCAGTTGGACCGGAGAGCGCTCTTGATAATAAGCATGTTTCTAGCCAAACATTTATCTCACAATGGGGGGATTATCTGCTCAAAGGCAAAAAGCTACCCACTGTGGCTGAGGCGAAGAGAGCTAAGGCAGAAGAAAGTAAAGATGAGGTCGGCTCTGGTTCAATTCCTAAGAGCTTGATTCCTCAGCTGAAGCAAGCGCTCAAGAAGCAATGGCCTGATCTCAACGATGCTGCAATCTCTCTGCTGCTTTCGGATGCGACCTTTAAAAATGGAGAGCTCAAGATTACAGCAACTAAGGAGACTATTGCTAAGTTTGAAAAGCTAGGATTCGACCCAACTAAATATGGGCTAAAGCTCCTCGGTGAAGAGGAGCAAGAAGCTAACCCTGCCAAGCCGGTAGAGCCAGTTGAGGAGGAGAAGGGGGAATCTAAAGCTAAAACTGTAGAGAAGGAAAAGGCTCCAAAGGCTAAGAAATTAACGAAAGATGAACTGGTTATTCAGGCTTATGGTAAACTTCCAACAAAAGCGCATGAGCTTCTGAAAGCTAGTGTAAAAGATGCAGGTTTTGAGCTTACAGATGAGCTTGTAAAGACACTGTTAGACATGGGAGTGGATATAGAAAATCTGAACAAGGAACTGGTTCTCAAAAATCTGTATGGAGAGATCTCTAAGCCGGCAATGGATCTGCTGAAGTCTAGACTCACGAATGTGGATGGTAATTATACGCTTAAACTAGACCCTGAAGATGCGGAAAAACTGAAAGGCATGGGAGTGATTGTTAAGGAAACTGAACGTAAAGTAGCTCAATCTCCAGAGGAGGTCAAAGAGCAGTTGACTGCGCACTTTAAGCAACAATATGGATCTGACCTTTCTGATGAAGCTCTCAAAATCCTGCTCTCAGTAGCTAAGTATGATAAGAAGACAGGTAAAATAAATATACAGTTAGATGCGGGTAGCTTACAAAAGCTCATAAAGTTAGGTGTAAAAATGAATCTTGGAGGTAAGGACTACAGTGTGTTTTCTAGAACTCATGGAGATTCGGCTCCTGATGTGATCAGCCAGCTTCCAGCTATCGATGGTGCTATCGAGGTGAGACAGGGCAAGAAGAGCCTCGGGCTCGCGACTCCTATTAAGCAAGACGGACTATTAGTGTGTAAGGCCTCTCAGCTAGACGGCGCTGACAATGTATCTATCAACATGAGTGGTGTTTCGCTCAGTGCAAAAGTTCTCGCTACAGATGAAGAGTCTGACCTAGCTCTGCTCAAAGTAGATGCTCAACTCAAAGTCGTGGAGTGGGCGGAGAAGGATCTTTCACTCGGCAAGCTATTAGCAGTGGTGACAGAGGAGCAGACAATGCTCGGAGCTGTGAGTGTGAACCCAAGAGTAATCCCTACAAAAACGAAGGGAATTGGTAACGGTAATAAGGTGATCTTGGGCGTAGGGACAGAAGAGAACGATAAGGGAAACGGGGTGAAGGTAAACAAAGTGTTCGCCACTACTCCTGCCGCTAAAGCTGGTCTCAAAGAAGGAGACATCATTACTTTCATTGGCAAGAACGAGCTTACGGTGCCGATGCAGTTGAGAAAAGAAATTGGCAAGTTTTCCCCTGACGATAAAGTAGAAATCACTGTAATCCGAGAAGGTGAAACGCTTAAGCTCATGCTCGTTCTTGAGGCAGCAGCTTCTAACAATGAGATGTTTTCCTCAGATGCTACGAACACATCAGCTCAGAGCTTATCAGCCATCGCAGGTGATCTCAGTGGACGTCGAGTCACATTCCCTGAGTGTTTCTCACATGATGCTATCATGTGGGCAGAAGACTGCGGAGGCCCAGTTTATACCATTGATGGTAAACTAGCTGGCATCAACATAGCTCGCTTCAGCCGCACGACTAACTACGCTCTTACTAGAAAATCAGTAGAAGCAGCGCTAGAGCGTATGCTTAAAAAGGCGGAGTAGAAACATTTAGGAATTATCATTTAGCATGTGGTCATTTGGCGTTGCTGCGAGGCAGTGGATGGATGACGCATAGCTAGATCTTCTATTCATCGAAATCCATAGATGGATCTCTATCATCATAATCAAATTGTGGACGGTGCCATGTTTTGAATATGATGAAACCATTTTGAGATACTCTATAATGATTGAGTGTTGTTGTCGCGAGTGCGCTAAGTAAGCCAGGCAATGGACCTTCGTTTGTGTTGAAATCTATTATTTCATTCCCTAGATCCATCTTGGAATAGTCATGCCTTAGGATGATTATAGGAAGGTGTGGATGATCAGGGTATTTTGCTTTGAGAGCAGAATTGATTTTGTTTAGAGCTTCAATCACCGTTAAACCTTTGAGCTTAAGTGTAGGCACAATGATGTCATCTATCTCCGTGACCTTTGCTGGTGTATCAAGAGTTTCAGTTTTAGAATTACAGCCAAAGGTGAGGCTGATCGTTAAGAGGAGGAAGAGTGATTTGATTAAAGAGGTCATTTTAATGAGGTTGCTAGTGTTGGCTAATAGGGATACGGCTATGCCTTTTCCTATTCTGGTATAAAATTCTCCGTTGGGGAAGGTGTAATGTGGAGTCCGCTGGTTGAAGGGGGGATACAAGTTTCAAATTACTGATTCATGAATTTATTTATGGATTAATCATGCTTGACGATTTTATACAAAAACATGCAAAGAATGTGCATGACAGGTTTATCGATCAAGGCTAGATTAGGTTGTTAGTTAAAGGATTATTAAGGTTTCTGATAGAGCTTAATATTTCCGACGTAATAAGATTTAGAAAAATTATGATAAATAAAAAACAATCATTCAAACTTTTGGCGACTACGATGGTCGTCAGTATGAGCAGTGCCGCTCTGTCACAGGCGCAAGATCACCTAGTGTTCCAGCCTGCCGAAGGAACGAGTAATGGCAAGCATGTTGTGCTTCTCTCTGGAGACGAAGAGTATCGCTCAGAGGAGTCGATGCCGATGATGGCTCAGGTTCTCTCAAAACAGGGCTTTAAGTGCACAGTGCTGTTTTCCATGGATAAGGATAACAAGTTTGTAGATCCGAGAAATCAGTCGAGCTTGTCTCATCCAGTTTCACTGGATTCTGCGGATGTTCTGGTGATGTGCTTACGATTTAGAAACTGGAATGATGAAGCGTTTGAGAAGTTTAATGCAGCATTCGAGCGTGGAGTGCCAATGGTGGCCTTGCGCACATCGACTCATGCCTTCAATACTGGTAAGAGCAAGAAGTGGGCGAAATTTGCCTACAATGCGAAGCCTGAAACTGGCTGGGCTAAAGGCTTTGGTAGACAGGTGCTCGGAGAGACATGGGTAAATCACCATGGTCATCATAAAGTTCAAGGTTGCCGCACGCATGTGGAAAAAGGTCAGGAGAAAAACGCAATCCTTAATGGTGTGGGTGTGATCTTCGCCGAGAGTGATGTCTATGGAGCTAATCCACTTCAACCATCTGAGATTCTTCTCCGTGGTGAAGTGACTAAGACGCTCGATCCTAAGTCACCAGGTGTGGATAAGAAAAACAATCCAATGCAACCAGTCGCCTGGACCCGTGAGTTCAAACATGAGTCAGGTAAGACGAATAAGATCCTCACTACTACTATGGGAGCTGCTTCTGATCTAGATGATGAGAATCTCCGTCGACTCGTAGTGAATGGAGTTTATTGGGGGCTAGGGATGAAAGTTCCGGCTAAGGCTGATGTAACAATCATAGGTGAGTATAATCCTACTTTCTATGGGTTTAATACTTTTAAGAAAAATCAAACACCTCAAGATTTCATCATTAAAAAAGCGAAAGCTAATGAGTCGAGTCACAAGGCCAAAGGAGCTCTTAAGCCCCAAAAATCTTCTGGTGGTAAAAAGGGAAATGTTCGCTATGTTCGCATAGAAATCCCTGATCAAAAGAGAATGCTCACACTCAATGAAGTGGAAGTAATTTCAGGCAAGAAGAACATCGCTCCTCAAGGGAAAGCGACTCAATCAAGCACGGATCATGATGGCCCTGCGAGCAGAGCGATCGATGGAAATAAGAATCTATCCTTTTCAGCGAAAGGCATGACTCACACTAAAGAAGGTGGTGAGAATAACCCATGGTGGGAGCTAGATCTTGGCGGTTCTTATGATGTGAAATCAGTGAATGTCTGGAACAGAGGTGAAGGCTTTGAAGATCGTCTCAACGGATTCACAGTTGTTCTGTTAGACGGTGACAAAAAAGTAATCGCTAAGAAAAAAGGGATAGCTGCTCCTAAGCAATCAGTTAGCTTGCAACTTAACAAAAAAGGAAAATTTAAGCTCAAGTATGATGCTGGTTCAGTGTCTGGACCTGTGATGGCTCAAGCTATTGAAGGTCCTAAGCATCCTGCAGTAAAGGCTGGTAATCCACCAGCAGCATTGAATCTAACAAAAAATGGCAGAATTGGTATCATCGGAGGTGGTCTTGCCTCACGCATGAATCTGTTCAGTCGTTTTGAAACTGAGCTTCAGCTCCGCTATCCAGAGAATAAACTCTATGTCAGAAACTGGGGCAAAGAGGGTGACACACCGGCATTTCGCCCGCATCCATCTAGAAACTCACACTGGGTAATCCCAAATGGTAAAGCTCTGGTTAAAGAAGAATACAGAAGTGGTGGAGGAAGAGGCCACTATGAGACTCCAGATCAGTGGATGACTAGACATGGGATCGATACCGTAATTGCATTTTTCGGATACAGTGAGTCATTTGATGGTCTCGCTAGAATCGATGGCTACAAGGAAGAGCTCAGAGCATTCATCAAGCACACACTGACTGCTGGATACACTGAAAATGGAGCTCAGCTAGCGATCGTATCGCCAGCAGCCTATGAAGATTTGTCTGCTAAGCGTGACCTACCGAATGGTAAAGCGATCAATGCAAGACTAGAGGCTTACACAGCAGCAATGGCTGAAGTTTGTAAGGAAGAGGGCGTTCTATTTGTAGATGCTTATTCAGCGACAAAAGGATTCTATGATTCAAGTAAGGAGGATTTGACCTCAAATGGTCATAACCTCAATGATGTTGGTTATCAGAAATTGGCGCCAGTTCTAACTGACTCACTATTTGGAAAAGTTGCGGTGAAGCAAGATAAGGCGCAACAAGACAAAGTTCTAGCGGCTGTTAGAGAAAAGAATCGTCTCTGGTTGTTAGACTACAAAATCCCGAATGGCGTTCACGTTCATGGACGTCGTTATAAGCCATTTGGTAATGTCAACTACCCTGATGAATTGACTAAGACTCGTCAGATGACAGCGATTCGTGATGAAGCTCTCTGGGCTGTGAATCAAGGTGAAGATTTCGATGTAGCCGCAGCGGATGCTAAGACTGTGCAGCTCAAAAACATCCCTACGAACTCTAAGCGTCCTAACAACTATTTATCCGGCAAAGAGATGGAGCAAAAACTCACTCTACCAGAAGGCTACAAGATGGAGCTTTTTGCAGATGAGAAGATGTTCCCAAATCTATCTAACCCATCACAGATGGCATTCGATAACAAAGGTCGCCTCTGGGTGAGCTGCATGCCGAGTTACCCTCATTACAGAATCGGTGATGCTCCTTCGAACGATAAGATCCTTATCTACGAAGACACAGACAACGACGGTAAGGCTGACAAAGAGACTGTTTTTGCAGATTTACTTGCGACTCCTATGGGATTTGAAATCACTGAGTTTGGTGTGTTTGTCTCACTAGGAACTGACCTAGTTCTCTTCAAGGATACCAATGGTGATGATAAGGCTGATGTGAAAGAATACATTATTAGTGGATTCGATGATCATGATACACACCACGCTATTTCAAGCTTCTGTGCTGACCCTTCAGGTGCATTCTATATGGGTGAGGGAGTCTTCCTCCACTCAAACGTAGAGACTCCATACGGTCCAGTGCGTGGCACAAATGGCGGATTCTATCGCTATAATCCAGCTAAGGGCAGACTCGAAAGAACTGCTCAGTATAGAATTCCAAACCCATGGGGAATCGCATTCGATAACTGGGGACAGAACTTCTTCCTTCATACTTCTGGTTCATCATTCTCATGGATGCAGCGCTCAGCAGTGAAGTCTAGATACAATGTGAATCTTAGTGCTCCAGATATTCTTTCTAGTAATAAGGTAAGACCTACTTCTGGTGTGGAATTCATCTCATCTCGTCACTTCCCAGACGATGTGCAAGGCGATGTGATCATCTGTAACAACATTGGATTCCTAGGTGCGATGCAACATAAGATCGTGCCTGATGGAAGCGCAGCTGGCTACAAGACAGAGTTTCGCCAGAAGCTTTTCCAATCATCTGATCCGTATTTCAGACCAGTGGATCTAGAATTCGCACCAGATGGGTCACTCTATGTGATCGACTGGAGCAATGTTCTCATCGGACACATGCAGCACAGTGCACGTGACCCTAAGCGTGACCACCAGCATGGTAGAATCTACCGTATCACTTACCCATCACGTCCGCTAGTGCCAGTGGCAAAAGTGGCAGGTGCCAGCATTGAGCAGCTCCTAGAAAATCTCAAGCTTCCTGAAATCCGCACACGTTACCGCACTCGTAGAGAACTACGCGGCAGAGATCATGCAGAGGTGGCAGCAGCTCTCACGAAGTGGGTAGCTGGTTTAGACAAGTCAGACGCTAACTATGAGCACAACCTCACAGAAGCAATGTGGATATCATGGGGAATCAATCAAATCGATGCTGACATCTTGAATCTGGTTCTTAATGCTAAGGACTACAGAGCAAGAGCAGCAGCGACAAGAGCAGTGCGCTATAATGCTGATCAGCTTAGTAATGCTGTAGATCTTCTGAAGAAATCTGCACAAGATGAGCATTCTCAAGTGAGACACGAAGCGATCATTGCTGCATCATGGATGGGCAAAACTAAGGGACTAGAAATTCTCGAAGTAGCTGGTCAAAAGCCGATCGATAAGTGGTCAGGTGATGCTTTCAAATATGCGAAGGCTCATTTAACCAATGAAGTAATCGTCGAGAAGAAGCACATCGCAAAAGTGCCTAAGCATCTTCTGAAAGCGACCAAAGATATTCAGTCTGCATATCAACGTGGCTATGAAAAGTATCATCATGGTGAGAGCTGTGTGAGCTGTCACGGAGCTAAAGGCGAAGGGAATGCTGTTACTATCATTCCTCCACTCGACGGCAGTAAGTGGGTAACTAAGGACAAAGTGCTCCTGCAGAAAATCGCCATTCATGGCATCATGGGTAAAATCGATGTAAAAGGTAAAAGCTACCACAGTGCAATGGCTGGCTTCAACGGAAGAGTTCCTAATAAAGACATCGCAGATATCCTAACTTATGTCAGAAACGCCTGGTCTAATAAGACTGGTGACAAGGTGACTAAGGAAGAGATCGATGCCACATTGAAAGCGACCAAGAAGCAAGTGGGACCTTACCAAGGCGATGCTCTACTAAAAGATCACCCGATCAAGTAAGCTTCTAACAAGATTACAGGTTTATCAAATCACAGCTTGTTCACTCAGGCTGTGATTTTGTGCTTAGTATGTTTTCTGTGAAGCGGTTAGTAATTATAAAAAAAATGCTTAAGGTGGTATTTTTATGTTTTATTGGTTGTTACTAGTTCATTGTTATTGAGTTGGTTGCTCCGTTATTGTGGGTGATGTGGGTTTTAGTGTGATATTTTGTGCGGAATCTATAGTTTTCTATAATTAATTAGACCTGTTGTTCAGGCAATGATTTTTTGTGATGAAAATCAGTTAGGACTTTGATATAAAGGCTGAATGCCTAGATTTAATGTCTCAGAAAAAGTAATTGTCCAAGCTGATGTAGCTAAGGTCTATGAATACTTGTTAGATTTTAGGTGCTGGAGAGAATGGTCTCCATGGTTGATTTGTGAGTCGGGTTGCGAGCTCAAAATCGGTGAGAAATCCTACAAGTGGGAAGGTGAGGTAATTGGCTCCGGGAAGATGACTCTTCTGGAAACGACTAAGAATAAGAGAATGGATTATGATCTAAAATTTTTCTCACCATGGAAGTCGCAAGCTGATGTGCAGTTTAGATTGATTCCTCGTGAGGATGGCACAGAAGTGGAATGGAGGCTTCAGAGTAGCCTGCCGTGGTTCTTGTTTTTCCTAAAATCGATGATGCAGAGAATGATCTCGATGGATTATCAGCGAGGATTAAAAATGCTCAAAGAGAAGCTAGAGACGGGGGTGGTGGATACGCAATTAGAATATACAGATAGTGAAGAAATAGCCGGCTGTCATTTCGTTGGTCTTGAGCGCACCTGCTCGATCGATGACATTAGCACCATGATGGAGAAAGATATGAAGAAGCTCATGAGCTTACCAATCGAAGCTAAATCGATCCCAGGTAATGCTGCTTATCCATTTACGATGATTAGCAAGTGGAAAATGGGCAAAGGCCTAGTGTCCTATACTTGTGCGATTCCAGTGATGAATACTTCGCCATGCATTGCTGCTTTAGCGGACGTGACCGTGAGCGGCTATCGTCCGCCTTGTGATGCGTTTACTGTGACTCACACAGGAAACTATGATCATCTAGGAAATGCCTGGGCCGCTGGGATGATGCGTGCTCAAAATAAGATTTTCCCTCAGAACAAAAAGCTGAGCCCCTT
>CAKZNV010000097.1 GCA_937132085.1 uncultured Rubritalea sp.
AGGAATGTCTGGAGGCACCGCCTACGTCTACGATGAAGACGGCATCTTCCAATCCCGCATCAACACCGAGATGGTAGAAGCTCTCCCAGTCCAGCGAGACATCGACAAAGCCGAAGCCAAAGCCCTCATCGAAGACCACCTCAAACTAACCGGAAGCCCAAGAGCCGAAAAGCTCCTCAGCAACTGGGAAAAAACCTGTAAAAAGCTAATCAGAGTCATACCGAAAACAAAGGCAGCCCTAGAAGCAGCCGAGGAACAACACGAAGCAGCAAGCACACCTAAGGCGAAGGCTTAACAACGTGCCTCCGACCTCCGGTCGGAAGTCAAACTACCAATGAAAATCTACCTAGACACCTGCACTCTACAACGACCTTTTGATGATCAATCACAAGCTCGTATTAAGCTAGAGAGCGAGGCTGTCTTGGAGATTATTCAAGCTATCGAAAAAGGCAAATTAGAGCTTATTTCATCCGAGGTTCTCGAATACGAACTTGAAATGAGCCAGCAACCTCTACGTATTGAGTTCGGAAGAAAAATACTAGAGCTAGCAACCCAAACATTAATACTCAACGAGTCACATAGAAAACTAGCGAACACATTTACCGATTTCGGAGTAAAATCAATTGATGCATTACATCTAGCTATCGCTCACGAAGCAAAAGCAATTTACCTCACCACTTGCGATGACCGCTTTATTTCAGCCAGTAAGAGAATACCTGAACTGAATTGTAATTTGACTTCCCCCACAGAGTTTGTTATCAACAACTTATAATGATCGCAGAAATCCCATCTTCTGACCTAAACCAAAAAGCCTTCAAAACACTCTTTGAAACGCTCGGCTACAGCGACACCATAAGATTCCTCAGACAATACCGAGACGGATCTGGTGATTCTATTGCCCAGAAAGACGCAAATTTCCAAAATCAAAGCGTAGATGAAATATACAACGCTATCAAAGCTAAGAGCAATTAGTCTCCGCTTGAGTTACCATTCAACAGTTTGCCACCACCAGCCAAGTGCTCCTGAAGGGATCTAGGTTGCAAAGCCTTGGGATTCATCCCTAGGTATCCTATGCTGAAGGCACAGCGGAAATCTATTTTCTCATT
Source organism: uncultured Rubritalea sp. (assembly GCA_937132085.1). Classification (GTDB taxonomy): domain Bacteria; phylum Verrucomicrobiota; class Verrucomicrobiia; order Verrucomicrobiales; family Akkermansiaceae; genus Rubritalea. The sequence goes on from CAKZNV010000097.1 coordinate 1,107, forward strand.
TAGTGTATCGTCAAATCAATTAAACGATACACTAATTATTTAGCGTTCACCAGACGATACACTAAATCAAAGCAACATCTTCCAATCCCGTATCAACACCGAGATGGTAGAAGCCCTCCCCGTCCAGCGTGACATCGACAAAGCCGAAGCCAAAGCCCTCATCGAAGACCACCTCAAACTAACCGGCAGCCCAAGAGCCGAAAAACTCCTCAGCAACTGGGAAAAGACCTGCAAGAAGCTAATCAGAGTCATCCCAAAAACCAAAGCAGCCCTAGAAGCCGCCGAGGAACAACACGAAGCCGCATCTACACCGAAAGCGAAAGCGTAGGTTCAGTTGCCAGTCAACAGTTTACAGCTACCAGCTGAGTGCTCCTGAAGGGAGCTAATTTTCAAAGCCTAGGGATTCATCCCTAGGTTTTTTTGCACCCATAGAATCCTGTGCTGAAGGCACAGCGGAAAAGACTCCTTTTGACTCCTTTTGACTTCTTCAATACAAATACACTTGATCCAACTCCAGACTTAGCATAAGTTACTTACATCAGAATAAATCACAGCAAACAACCAAGCTTCAGAGAAATACGTCAGGCAGAGAAATGCGCCCAACGTAAAGAAGATGCTGTGTCTATTCAACAAGGTGCAGATCCGGCTGAAATACAAAACCAGAACTCTATCTTCAAAGAAAACATCTTCTCTAATGCTCCCATAAAGAGAAAAGGGCAAATCGTCGCTATCTAAACTGCAAAGCTGATGAGCAAAGAACCATCTGCATTTCACAAGAGGCTCAGAAAATTAATAGTAGCGGAAATTCAGTTTGATGTTAACGGACAGACTTTTGATGGCTTATGCAAAATTAATCTCCTGCATAAGATAGTTGCACTATCGCACGCTCATTCGAGAAAGACCTACACGAAACTAGAACTTAGTCCAAGGCGCAGAGTGGCGGCAACGATGGCTAATTAACTCTATCTCCACCTCGCCAAGACCCAAAGGAACCTCTAGCACCTCCCAGTGCTCTGCTCCTCTAATCCATTCAACTTCTAAAATATCACCAACAGTTTCCACATCAACAACACTGTTAGTGTTTTCTACGTAACTTCTAGATATTAACCTGTAGCGCACGGCTCTGTAATCCCCAGCATCCTCATCGGCAAAGGAGCCATTAAATCCCCACCTAATAGATCGGCTGTTTAAGCTATCTACAAGCCAGATAGGAGCTTGGCCAGCACTCGCATCATTAGTATAATTAGATCGCAGATAAGAAACTAAATTCCCTAGATTTACATAGTTTGGATTCGTTGCCATCTCCGTTAGTATGCCATTCCGCAGAACTGACACAGTCACTGGTGAATTGACAGATGCGCTGACTGTTCGGAAATTCGATCCGTATGTTGGATGAATAACACTACTTCCGTAACTAAGATAAGTAGGGAGTCGCCCCCCCAAAGTTGGACGACTAAATGCACTATCTACGCCTTCAGTCGTAGTTGTGTTGCTGTAGTTTTGACTACTATCTGAGTGAGTAAGGGATTCATGATGAACAGTGGTTTTAGTTACAACCAAAGTTACAGGATCAACGCTATAGGTTTCATCAATAGTCTCAATACTAGTGTAGGATCGCTTCACAGGACCGTCTTCGTAATAGAGTTCTGTGAATGTTCTAACGTCAGAAAATTGACGGCCGCCGCTAACAGATAAACTCTCGCTGTAGTCATCGTCATAAACACCGCACAATGATAAACTATTTCTAGTGAGATTGTAATTCCACGTAATGTTTTCAACATCTGTTATCGAAACTGAACTAGTGATCAACGAATTATTAGTTCCGTAGGAAACAGGCGCTCTATTAGTTTCTTGAGTCTGAACATAGTTCAGTGACATAAATCTAGTGGCTGGATTCACAGGACTAGTCTCTACGCCGTTGTTACTACCATTACCGCCAAACATACACACCTCTAGACCTTGTATCTCTAAGATAGGCACTGGACACACCGCCTCACAGCAACATCCTAGATCCTCTCTCGTGCGTCTCGTGTCTCTACTCATAGCCTAAAATGACCCCGTTTTGCCGTTACTGCACATCCTCACATGATAGCTCCCGCAGCCGTCACGATTCCACTTTGGAGCCCCATTATCATCAGTCCAGGTTCCCAGTGCTTTTCTGTGCTTTCCTGTCAGTGAAGCAGGTGTGAAATCATCATCATCAGGCACGCTTCCACCTTGCTTGATCTCTACCGATGTCATGCTACCACCAGTCAGCAGCACACCGTCTTCAGCTTCAGCTGTCCAGCTCACCTCGATGTAGAGATGCTCGCCGATAAGCGGGGTGATATTCACCTTCTCGATGAACTCATTTGAGCCGCCTCCATAGACATAGCCTGGCCTAATTTTGAACTTCCCTGCATTGTCAGGATCTGGCAGCAAATCACCAAGAATACACTCCTCAACTTCACCACCTCCACCACCACTCACACGTGAGAACTTAAACACCGGAGTTGCAGCGCTTCCACCTACGCCATCTGTGACTGGTTTATCTGACCTTAGACCGTGTGAATATTGATTCTTTCTAGTAGCTCTCAGACGGTCGATGAACTCTACTGCTCCGAGCTGTTGAGCTGGTCCATATTCTACGGATGTGATGTTATTAAATAGATCATGTGAGACGCTGAGGACCTGCTCATTGATACTTGTCCAGCTAGGATCTTTTCCAGTGAAATTCACCCTTTGTCCTGGTCTCACAGATGTATCGATTTGATCACCTACTAGACCGAAGCTTCCACTGTGCCGAACGGTGTTAATTTGCTCTAGAAATTGCGCTGCTATTCCAGTTGGAAATGGTTCTCCTTGATCGAAAGTTACCGTCCTTTTATAGTTCCCGGATTGAGCGTTTGTCGCCATCATTTCGCCTGTGAAATTCGATGTCATATAGACCTTCCCATCGAACTCTTTTTCGAGGTTGAATATCTCCTCAAATTGCTTTTTTAATTGCGCATTCCCGATCGCATCGAGAACAGTTTTTTCGATCGCTATCGTCGCCGTAGCTCGGATCATTCTGTAGCGTTTTTCAGCCCATGCCGGAACGGTTCCTTCCACTAATACTCGCTTGTAATCTTCCACATTTTCAGTGCGCACGATTGGCTCCGCATTGGGGTTGATTTGGTCTGGCCTAGCGTTGCCATCATCGATCATTTTCAGAGCGTATTTCTGGACGTTTTCATCTAGCTTATCAGCCAAGGCTAGCTTCAGCACACTTGCCACTGTTGCCACTGTGTGAATGTCTGCTATTGCTGCTAGTTCTGGAGTGTATTTTATCCACATTGCCAGGATGTCAGCTGCGTCAGCATCGACCTGGGGAATGTCTTCACAGGTGGCTGTAGCATACTCAGCTTGATACTGTGCGCCCTGTAGAGCTATCGTCTCGGTAATGACACCTACTCCGCTCACATCTCCAGCTATATCTTCAGTCAGAGAGGTGTAGTTTCCAGTGTTGATCGCTAGTGGTTTTTCGTAGCGGATAGCCACGCCAGCCACTTGCTCAGAGTCATGTCTTTTTATCTGATGGCCTATGACACGAGTTCCAGCTGATAGATCATAGTCAAACGCAGGAATATCGCTACGTTTACGCATGTGCATTGTCGGAGTTGTAGCTCTATTATCGAGCCATAGCACACGCTCTGGCATGAGTTCCATGAGAGCTCTAATGATCGCTCCGCAGCTCATGTCTTTATAGGGAGATCGGAACCATGTAATACCATCGATAATATTACCGATCTGGATATTCACACCTACACTAGCAGCGTAGCTGATCACATCTCGGATTCGTTCACCTAGCGGCACATCAGCTTCCCATTCTACAGCGCCATTGAGTGATTGAGCTGTCGTGATAATAGAGTTTTCATGATCATTTACAGTGACTACATTCGTCACATATTCTCTCATCTGTTGATAAGGTGTTCGGTCCAGTTCATCCCACGCATCCAGTATACTATAGCTCATACTATCTGCGGAGCCAGATGCGCTTTTAGGGTTAGTTCTCACCTTGCCCTGGAACATGATTTGAGAGTCCAGCTTGAGAGTCACAGCGTTATTGTGAACCAGCTCAGCCGGCACAGCTTGAGCATAGCTATCTACAGCCACGTTGAGAGACAGTTCCTGAGCCTCCATATTAGCAGATTCACGGAAGCTAGCTACAGTAACGCCTAGCTCGGCAGGTTTTTTATCGTTGATAGTCCAGCTCATGGTTTTACTTAGAGATTCTGTTTAATCTGAGGTCCCAGTCTTCTCACCTTCGCCTCTAGTTTAGCGTGCATCACCGCTTGATTTTGGATCTCAGCCTTTTGCCTTTGCAGTTGTTTGAGTATGTTACCATCCACCTTCCCACGTTTATTAGTAGAGTTCAGCACAGCATTAATGATCTCTACGATCTCTGCCATTTCGGCAGGGCTAGCTCCATCCACATTAGCACTCTGAGCATCACTCACTTTTTGCTTAAATTTCGAGGTAGCTCCTTTGACCCCGGTTAATTCATCTAGTGTATTCAGAGCTGAGCCAGCCGCCTTTGTTGAGCTTGATTCTACCTTCTTCTTTTCAGACGCTCTTTTTCGGTCACTCTTCTTCTTTTCAGTGGCCTCGGCTTTCGCTTCTTTTTCAGCTATACGAGATAAAGTTTTATCAGTTTTTAATTGTCTTATATTTGACTGTTTAGCTTGGTTTGTATCTACGAATTCAAGCTCTCGTTTCTTTAAATTTTCTTCTCTATCTAGCTGGCGAAGTTCAGTTTCAATTTCACTTTGTATTGCGGGGAAATTATCAATTATATCAGCTTGTTTTCTAAGTAGATCTTCAAGCTCAATTGCACTTTTATTAAGTATTTCAACATTTTTTGCTGAACTCAGAGCCGTGGATGCTAATGATCCAGCTTCCTCAACATCTCTAGCGAATGAGGTGTTAGGTAATTTTCCACCTGATCTAGTCGAGAGCTCTTTAAAAATATCTCTTACACCTTCAAGCAACTCTCTTTCATCTTGTTTTCCTTTTTTAGAATCGTCGAAAGTTTCTTCGATTTGTTTTAATCGTCTTTTTAAATCAAGGTTTTTGATACTAACACTACTGCTTTGTAAATTCACTTCTAAGAATTTAGCGATCGCTTCTTTTCCTGTTTCTTCGAGGTTTTTTGCCTGAGTTTTTTTAGCATCTATAGATTCTTGTGTGACACCCTCTTTAGCAGTTTGAACTGCTTGTTTTGCGTTCTCTAAAATAGCTGCTTGAGCGGATTTTTGAGCAGCAATTATTTGTAGTTCCTCACTCAGAGTTTGTCTTTTATCTCCACTTTTAGCTAAGAGAAATTGTCGATCTAAATCGGCAGTTTGGCTAACCTTATCAGATTCTCCTAGATCACTATTCGCTATCTCAGCTTTCTTTTCCTCTAGATCTAGACGAAGTTCTTCTAAATCGATAGAGCGGAGATCTCGCCTTAATTGAATGTTTTTTTCTAGTTCCGTAGAATTGAGTTTTAACTGATCATCTTGACGTTGTAGGTTATCTAGAAAGGAGTCGAACGCATCATCCACATTAGTAGCATTTTTGAGGTCGTCAAAATTTTCTAGTAAATCATCGAAGGTATCAATAAATGCCTTAGCATCTTCACTCGCATCCTTAGACTTCTCACTAAAAAAGCTTAACCCGGCCGTCACTAAAGCGATACCTGCTCCAATAGGTCCTCCTACTGCGAAACCTTGAGCCACGCTACTAGCGAGCCCACCTATGGCATCCGCTGCATCGAGCGTTTTATCAATAGCTGTTCCGGCATCATCACTTAGCGAAGCTAAGCCTTTACCAGCTGATCTAGCTTGGCCCAGCACTTGACCCAGAGCTTCAGCCACTTGCAGCTTCTCAATCTTAGATAGACTTTTCGCCGCTCCATCTGCTTGCTCCGTCAGCTTTTTAAATCCCTTTTTCGTGCTGACCTCTTGCTCTAGCTTATCGAGCTGAGCGTTGATTTCTTTAAATTCTGGAGGGATTTCAGCAGCCTCTTCAGCCATCGCATTAAGCTCTGTCTTCAGCGTCTGCACAGCTGCTATCGCCGCTTCCTGGTCTCCGCTGATCAGAGCTTCATTATAGCTATTTACCGCATCTGTCAGAGTCTCTAGCTGTGCGATTTCCGCATCATGATTATTACTAGATTCAGAGCGTTCACTCTGCCGAGCTTGGCGCTTCGCCTCGATCGCTTCAAACTCAGCAGCCACTTCAGCACTACGTTGAGCTCGTTCCTCTTCGAGCTGCTTTAGTATCTCCGCTGTAGCTATCTCACGTTCTTTCTGAGCCACTATCTCAGCTACCACCGCTTGCTGAGACTCCAGCACTGTCTGCGTGGATCTGTGCTCGGCTGTCAGACTCTCGCTTGCATCGTTAGCCTTATCTAGTGCAGAAGCTATTTCCTGCACTTCCTCTTTCGTCCCAGTCGCTTTCACTTCTTCCAGCTCGGCCACAAGACGTTGCTGTGCAGTCGCTGCGTTTTGCAGTTTCTCCTCTATGAGCACAAGCTCTTCAGCCAGCTCATTGATCTTGATCTGTGCCAGGTCTTTAGTAGTGACAACCAGTTGATCGATTCCATCTTGAGCCGTATCAAGACCAGATGTATCAGCATCAGTTCCTATCTTAATTTCTATGTCGTCATCTGCCATTTCTTTTGAGTAGTTCGTTTTTAGTAGAGAGCGGTTAGACTGCTACTATCTCCAGCTTTCCACCTATGATTTCATAGCTCATCTGAGCTCGGTTAGGAAAGGCTGACACATCGACACCGCTGGTAGAGCTGCCACTGATCACCACAGCATCAGATAGAGTATAAGAATCTCCACCTCTGACAGAGATCGTCACTATGCCTTTGTCCAGGGCCGCACACTCTATCGAGTGAGAGAGTCGCCAGTTTCTAGCAGCCTCCATGCTGGCCTTCTTCACTACACGATCGAAGCTGAAATCATTCTGAACATTGCCCTTAGCGGCGATGTATGGATGCTCTCCATCTATCACTGGCTCTACCTGAGCAATCTGAGCCCAAGACATGTCTGGCTCGGCACTTATCAGATCGTCAAAGTCGAGCAAGACCGTTGAGCCATGCTTTATCTGCCAGTCACTCTTTTTGAAATCAGCCATGTTAATCTATCCAGCTGAGATTTTAAGAGTCCCCACATCATTCCAAACTTCACCAGCGTTCACTGGATCTGAAGTTGGCACACCAGATAAGACGAGTTTCTGAATCGCTACTTTTCCGTCAGTGGATATACCCATAATTTCAGCCACGGAACCAACGATATTCTCACCGTCAGTCACGGTGGTTTTGTAGCCGATTTCAAATCTATTGCCATCAGCAGCCCCACGATGCTGCATCACCCAGTGTCTGCCATCAGCAGTAGACTCTTGACCTGTCATGACGATCGCAGTGCCAACACCGCCTCCATTTTGCGCTGCTATTTGCAAGACTCCATCCTTACCACCGTCACCTTCTTGAATAAGACACGTGCGATGTGCTGTAACCGGTCTATGCAAGCCAGTTACCTTAGTTGCCCCTATACCACCGGTAGGTTCTAAGGGAGTATGAAGCTTAAATGCCTTAGTTATATTGCTGATTGTCCAGATATAGTTGGCTGAGTTAAGGCCAAATCCTGCACAAAAAGCAAAAGCGTTAGCTCCAGCATCGTGACCAAAGCTCCAGTGATGAGTTGAGCTTTCTTGGACGCCATACCATGCGTCCTTACCAACACCAGCCTCGATATAAAACTGCAACTCTCCTTGATCAGCCTCAAACTCGACACGGATGACATCCTCAGCACCCCACCAAGCGTGAAAATTATTAGCTAAGCCAATAACCGAATTACCATGAGCTGCTGACCAGCCGCCAGCTTCTAAAAAATTTCCAAACAAGAATTGATCGCCCCCGTCCTGATCTGTTTTTCCATCGAGACGAGACTCAATTCTAAAAGTCTTACCTAGATGCTCGGTAAAACCAGAATGATTCGTGGGAGGAACTGAAGGCACAGTGATCGTATTTACTGCAGCAGGAGTGACAGCCGGAGCAGCACCGCCTCCACTACCTCCTACTGGATTAGGTATAGCCGGATTAGCGCTAGATGAATTATCGATTGGATCTGGTGTTTCAGCCATTGTTTTAAGTAGAAAGTTGTTAGTAGAGAATAGTGAGAAGAAAGGAGGGAAGGTTTCATTGTGGACCTACAGAGCCCCACCAATGACCATTGACTAATGACCATTGACAGGGCTAAAGGCCCTTATAGATTAGCCATGAAGATTTGACCGTTCAGTGGGCTGTGAAGCATCTGGTAGCGGAGTTCTGGAAGCGTTACTTTCTCAGAGAATCCAGCGTAGCTTTTCAGAGTCACTTTGACCCATCTATCGATCACTGTGCGGTTCACCTGGTCGCGTGCATTCTTAGCTTGGAATTGAGCCCAGGCATAAACTTCACGCACACTGGCTTCATAAGATAGAACTGCATCCGTGCCAGAAATGATCTCTTTGATACCGAAGAGTAATTGCCAGACCAGAGGACTGTGTTCTTTCACAGTCACATCCCAGTAGTCGGCCAGAACAACGTCCTCAGTTTCCTCTTCATACTTTCCTGAAGCTGGATTAAAGCAGGTGATAGATTCACTTGCTGTTTTCTTGTCGAACTTCACGTCCTTTACACAGCCTAGAGATTCCCAGGCGGCGCTATCAGATGCTGGTTTCACTGTTGATGACACTGCTACAGTGCCGCCTTGGCCATCGTCGATCATCGTTCCAGCTAGAACGACGTTGAGAATGCCACCGATTACTTCTTTTCGTAAACTCATAGTATTTTAATATTTGTTGTTAGATAAATTATTCAGTTGTTTAGTTTCATCGTGCACCTAGATCATCCGCCAATGACTCTTGACCATTGACTAATGACAGAGCGCAGCTCTCTTACGCACCTACGATTTCCAGCTTGCCAGCGCTCTCTAGCGCCTTTGCTTTATCCACAGGTAGGTTGATTGATTCACCGGGAGCCATCACAGCTTCACCGAACTCCATCGCCTTCAGAAGACGACACTTCACTTTTACAGCCTCTTTCGGCGTTGTTGTTTTTTTGCTCATAAATTCTATTGAATTAAAGGATCTCAGTTTTCACCTCCAAGATGATTTGATAGACGAGGTGCTGCTCATCTGGCACTAGATCTACATCGAGCACACTCCACACCTCAGAGCAGCTATCGTCTTCATCAGTGCTATCCCATTGCCATAGCTCCTTCACGAGATGCTTACACAGCATGTCTGCCTTGATTTGAGTCGGCTGACGAAGGATAGGAGTCGTCCGCACACTCACTCGATAGCGGCATGTTAGATTAGCATCTGCATTAAGATCAAAAGGCACGCCGCCAAGCCACAGAATATCGATCGATGCGCCAGTCGTCCCAGCCACAGCTATTTCTATCTCATTAGAGATGTCTTTCTGCCGATCTACTATCACAGCCACACCTGCACATTCAGGGATCGACTTGATTTTAGCCTCTAGCGCTTCTGCATTGTCTATAAATTCACTCATTTCTTTAACGTGAAATGAGTCTCGCATAGTGATCTACATCACTCGCAACACACGCAACAAAAAGCCCTATAACTAAGGGCGTGCAGCCACATCTTGCACGTAGCTATTGATCATTCTACGCGAGAGTTTGATCATTACTTCCTCACTTGGCATGAGAGATCTGTCTTGAGAGATTTTCACCTTCTTCTTCAGCCAGTATGCCACCTTACCTTTATTGGGTCCGTCCTTCCACAGCAGGGCGAAATGCTTTTTAGCGAAACTAACAAACCGGAAAGCATCTTGGCCAAACTCTCCAGCTCGCTTGCCGTAGGTCTCGGCCATTGCTGGAATAGTGAGGAACTTCTTACCAGCGCCAGGCACTAACTCGAAATCATAGAAAGCACGGCCTAGACCAGTCGCCCTTGGAATTCGTAGTGTAGCCGCTTCAGCATCCGCTTCACTCTCGATCGAGCGCGCCGCTTTTTTATGATGTCTCGTAGATTTAGCTCCCAGACGATTTGCCGTTTTGTGCTGATCCAGATTACTAACATATTCCTTAGTGAATCCTTCATGATGCTCAGCGAGGCGTTTATGCAGAGGTTCACGATTGATCAATGCAGTGCGCACTCTCTGAACGAGCTCTACATCTCCATCGATCTTAATCTCTATATTTAAACCAGGCATATTAAAGTTACTGTCTGTATTGATCTATCGTTTCTCGCTCATCACGTCCGTATGCAGCATCCGCTTCCTGCAGAGACTCTAAAAGCAAATCACTGTAATCGATATAACCAGGACTAGAATCTTCAGACCTCGTTTCAGCGATCACTTGCTCAGCTAATTTTGGATCTAAATTCTTAATACTCAGCTTTGGACTCGGCAGCGGCAACTCACCTCGCAGCGTCCTCGGCCGTGTAGCTAAAAATTCTTCAGGAGTCAAAAATCTATTGTTCCCGGCATCGCCAAAATCACTCGGCATAGCATCGCTCGATGCCACAGTAGGATCATTGATTCTGATAGAGCTCACCACGCCTTCAGCTCTAGCCTCATTACCAGACACTTCACGTAGCCACATACCACTATTAAAAGCAAAAGGTGGATAATCTACATCGAGAGAATCATCGAAATTATCACTATTACCCAGCTCACCCCAGATAGGATCTCCTTTCGGAGCTATCATTCTTCCGCTCTTACTCAGCTGGCCACCAGCGAACTGAAACCTACCTATCCAGTTCCTTGGCTCATCAGTTGGTATGTCTCGATAGAGTTCCCAGCATGGCGCCGCTTCTAGCCTACCCGCATCATGGCCTCGCAGTTGTTGGCCAGCTCCACGGAGTAAATCTAGCTGAGTCCGCACTATAAGATCTAATCTACGAAACGAGCTAAGGTCCTGGAGAGTGCCACGCTCTGCAGGTGGAACCGCACCCAATGGAGAATCTGGAAAACCATTCTCAGGAGTATAGCCGAGCTCGTTAAGTTTATTCAATAACCGGAGGCGCATCTCACTCTCACCAATATCTCCTGCAGCGCCAGCTAGAGCCACATCACGAATCGTCTGAGCATACGCCGCACTTGTGCCACGAGCAGTAAAAAACGATCTAGCACGCAGCTCCGGGGGCAACTCACGCAGCTCTTCAGTAGAGAGAGAAGTAGGCATAACCTCTTTCTCTTCCGCTACCTTAAAAGCATCAAAAACTGACATGTCCGCATTATCTATCATGAGTAAATTCTAGCGCTTTTTTATAACTGGTTAAACTAAAATCCAGTCAGTCGCAAATGTATCGGCGCTGGAAGCTATCCAAGAATCAATACTTCCATCTGGCTTCACAATGGCCATTTGGTTTTGATAGTCTGGGCTAACACCTTCAGAGCTAAAGCGGGCTTTCACGGATTCAGGTAGCGATGTCATTTTGGGAACTACTTCAGCTGGCACACGAGACGGCACTTGTTTAAATACAAACATACCTTTCCCATTCCAACCTTTGCGTTCAATCATTCCACCATTTCTCAAGTGTTCAATCGCCGCTCCAAATGTTACATACTGCTTTGCTGATCCTATATTTTGTGTGTTGTTTTTCATAAATTTTTAGTGTCGTTCCATCATTCCAGCCCCTTGACTATTGACCAATGACCAATGACCAATGACGTAGCCACAGGCTACAACAGCCCCTCCATATCCGAGCGTCTTGCTTTCCTAGATCCTTTCCTCACCACGACAGCATTACCATACTTGCCTTGCTCTACAGCTGGACCATCCACGATAGGCCGCTCGATCGTCACCTTACAGTTTGCTACATCACGCAGCCATCTATTAGACTCTTCCCAGTCATCATTTCTAGCATCCTTCACTGTGAGTCCTAAGCGAGTAAGCAGACGGTGGATAACTAGAGGCATTAGCCTATAAATTACACCACTAGGCACTGTATCAGCTTCACCAAGAATATTACCTGAGCAGGCAGCTATCCGGGAGCGAGCATCGGCCGTCACCTGTATTAAAAGTTTATCTACTAGATCAGTCTGTCCGGTTGCTAGCACAGCGCTTTCATAGCCCGCTGTTTCAGCTGCATTCAGAGCGCTGTGTAGATCTTCCTTAGTTAGTTTTCGCCAAGCCATTTTTAAAAGTAGTGAGTAGTTAGTAGAGAGTAGTTAGGTTTCATTGTGAGAGGCTTTCACCTTTATTCTTCCCACTTTCACCTAGAGCAAATCGAAAGAAAAAGCGCCTGAAGGAATAACCAATAAAAACCTTCAGGCGCTCTGTGTTTTGTTATGACGACAAATTGTTTTAGCGTCTTTCTCTGGCCTATTCTTGTGAGACGTTATAACGAATAGTGCCAATACCAGAGGTGCCGATGATCTTGCTGTAGTGCTCTACAGTGATGTCCTCGAACTTAGCGTGATGATCATCTACGTGAACACGGATTTCTCCATCTTGAGAGACAAATCGCTTGATCGCTGAAGGATCATCTTCCATCGCTAACTGATCAATATTAGTGATGAATACAGCTGGAGTAGATAGAATCTTCTCTTTAGCACCTTGGCCTTTCTTAATGGTGAAGCGCTCTTTTAGAACGATGACTTTCTCAACACCGAGGAGATCGGCAAGCTGTTCTTTAGTAAGAGATGCTGATGCCATGCCGCCCGCTTTATCTGAACTACGATGAGCAATTTGTCGAATTGCCCATGCTTTAGAATCAAAAATTACTACATTAGGCTGCACACCAGTCTGATCGGCGCTTTTTTCTATACCTAGAATGAGATCCGCATCCGGATCTGAATCGGGCCCCCATACCTTTGCAGAGCCATTTGTAAGACCTTGTAGAATCTTACCTGCTCTCACAAGTTCAGATCTATAGAGGCGTTGAATCGTTAGTGCTATCTTACGCTGCTTAGACTTATCAGAAGTGCCTTTTTCCACACGGAAAACGAGACCCTTGTTATCAGTCTTTTCAGTTTCTTCACCGCCTGTGTATTCGATACGTTTGAAATCGCCCATTGGAGCGCGAATGTCATCGATGTCGATAAGAAACGCTTCAGCTTTAGGTGATGTTTTGTAGTCGAATCTACGAGCCACTGGCACAGATGGAGCGATCGATTGTAGATCTTCCATGATAGGTGAATTATCTCTCCATCCTTGTGCATAAGTAGTGAGAGGCTCGGAGAAACCATCTTCCGTGATCCGGTCCTCATTAGCGATGTAAGTAACACCTACTTTGACCTGACCTGGAATATACGGCGTTAGGGCTGCCGAAGCCATGAGTATTGCTTTAGTAATCATAATAATTGTATTTGGTAGTTAGTAATGAGTGATAAATAAGCTGTGTTTCAGCTTATGCGATTGTTACTGCGACAGGTTTAATGTGAGCGATGAAGACTTCCTCACCATCGTCCGTAGCGCTAGACATAGCAGAGCCGACTCGGAAATAGTCACCTGCAGCAGCATTAGCTTCTGACTGAACTTTACCGCCAGCATCTGTAAGAATATCTTCACCTTCAACGATGACACCGGAGCCAATCACGGTTCGGATTCCAGACGCATTGCCCAGGACCGCACAGGCAGTCACATCGCCAGAGATACGTTCGTCTTCCACGATGTAGAGTGGAGCTGAGTCAGCAGCATTTAGAATGACACTGCCATCAGCGGCGCCTTTCTGGCCGAGAAGGTAGCGAGATGTGAAGTCTACTTCAGCAGTGCGAGTCATCACACCGAACTCATAAGCACCGCCGGCGACGTTCGCCAGGTGAATAAGAGGTGAAGCTGCTGGTTTAACCAGGAGGAAAGTGACCGCACAAAGCGCGATCGCCAATAGTAGTAAGTGTGTATAATTCATAATTTTTTAAGTAGTTGGTGTTTGGTTGCTGGCTACATTTGAATCCGACCAGCAGCGGATTAGTGTGTGTGTTAGATGGTTAGTAATTTACGCTTCAAAGAGGTTCTTGTGAGAAGCTTTCACAGAGTTGTATGCTTGATCCCAAGTTAGCTTTGGATTCGACGCAATCTTCTCATTACAGAGAGCAGTGATCTGTTGACCCTTGTTCTCTCCATCAGTCGATCTACCGCCGAGCTCACCAGTTTTAGAGGCTGTCTTAAACTTAGGTTCAGCTTCAAGAATAGCTTTAGAAGCCTCCTCAAAGTTAGCTTCGTTAGCGAGGTCCTGGATAAAGCTTTCACGCTTACCAGTTTCTACGCGGCCTTGCTTGATAGCGACATCTACCACCATTCCGCATCGAGCGATTTTCTCGTTTGCTAGGTTTGTCTCAGTTTCCTGTAGTGAAGCTTTTACCGTAGTAAGCTCAGTCTCTAAGCCTGCCACTTTAGCCGCATCTGCTTTCAACCCTGGAATCTCATTTGCGAGATTCATCACGGCTGCCGTCACATCCTCATCTGAGGCACCTGGTTTAATTAGGCCAGACGCCAGCAAGGTTTCTTTCACGTGTTGTATGTTCATAGATTTTGTAGTTGTTAGATCTTCATTAGCCATCATCTGAGACGCCATTACTGGCTGCACATTGATGTTTGGCTCATTAGTCCAGCCCACGCTGGAGAGTTTGCGAGGTCGGTAGTTTCCCACGGCATCACGGATGCAGCCCCAGTTAGGAGAATGACCGTCAAAGGTCTCTTCATTCACTAAATGAACGCCTTTTTTGTTAAACCGGACACGTGCTTCAAGACCTGAGATACCAGGGCGAAGCTCTTTAATGCGTCCATACGCACCGCCGTCTTTATAACGGTCTTTGAAAAGGGGATGGTCTGGATGACCGATATACCAGGGCAGACCTAGCATTTTAAACTTTCGAGAATTCGCAAAGTCACGAACCATCTCCACTGCGTCGTCACGCTCGAACACCTGCATACCAGCCGAGTGTCTATGCCTTCCATACGGAGCTATCTCTACCCACACACCACGACGAGCCGTGATAGCCTCATTAGACAAATGAGTGAGCACCGCAGTAGAAACGAGTTCTACTAGAGTAGCTGCACCTTCTGACTTGTTAGCCAGAAAAGTAAGTTGTCTATTAAGTAAGCGCGGCAGGATAGCCAGTAATTTAGTCATGCACAGACTATGCAGGAACATCTACCTGCACAGGCAACACACGCAACACATAGCACCATTAGAGCCGAGTTATCAGTGTTAACTTCTAGGTGTTAGATTGAAAAAAGCAAAGCTCGGCCAACCTAAAACATAAAACCTAATCACTTAACACTGGCGAAGCCATTAACAACCTCAGCAGCCATGCCTCTAACAATAGCCTCTTCAAGCTCTGGAGATTCTGGCACAGGTGATTCCGCTATTCTTAATAGTAGAGCCTTGCGTAGTGCAGGATCTGTTTCATTCAGAGCAGCGGCTATATCTTGTGCCATTGGCTGAAAATCTTTCTGCATCGCTGCCTGAGCATTTTCGAGCGCATCATCTACAGCACTCTCTACCGGATTCAAGCCCGGATCTTTATTAGCGAAGAACGCCAGGAACCTACTTAGGAAACCTCTTGACCTAGCAGTCCTTGCTTGCGAAAGTTCTCTTTCACTCGGCGTTTGAAATCTTCTTTCGTCTCGCCCTTCTGGACCGAGATCATCACTGCGCCGCTCGTTTTCGAGGTCTGTTTTTTTGATGGTGTTTTCATTGTTCTGTTCTTGTTGTGATTTAGTGGTGTTGTGCTCTGTAAAGGTGTCGAGATGGAAGAAAGCTATCTGTTCATGCTCCAAAGATAAATCTAGCGCCTCTTCATAATCAGCGACGACGATTGGAACGTCAAGGTAAACTTTGCCATCCTCAGTGTTCAGCCAGCCTCCAAGCTTCCTATTATCAGTATTAAGGTCATCCCAGAACTCATCGATATAAGCATCCAGATTTTCTTCAGTGAGCTCGTCATAGATACGCTCTGTATTCTTATCCACAGCCACCACATAGCCAGTCATCTGAGTGGAGCCGTCCAGGTTCACAGTGAATCCACCATTATCCTTCAGCATCTTCATCAGAGCGTTTCCACTAGAAGTCAAAGCGCTATCACTAGCCGAGGACTTGTTAGATCCAAATCTACCTTTAGCGTCTCGCCCCTGGTTAATATGGTGATCACCTCCAGCGACATTCGCCAGTTCAGCATCTACCACTTTATCCTTTGATCTTTCACCTTTATCCTGAGACAAAGTCTCTTCATCATCTTCAGGGACCTTTCGGCCGTAACGCTCTGCTAGATCATTAACGCTGTGCTTGAAGCCCATTTCATAAAGCCCTTTATCTACCGTGAGCTCATCACCTGTAGATTCTAGATCACTCACATCGAGCTCGAACTTTACCAGGACCTCATCAGTTCCCAGCGCATACTTCACGATGTAGCTGATCAGCTGCTTATTAATAGTATCAGAAATTTTCTTGCAGTCATCGAGCTCTAGCGTATCCGCTTCAGCATTCTGAGCCAGACTGCCTACAGATTCCTCGCGGCTCATTGTCGATAGATCGCTCCCATGCCAGACAGCTGCCATCGCACGATCGATGTATTCTACCAGAGCTTCCATAGGAGTAGTGCCAGTGCTACTTTTCACAGTAGGAAATTCTAGCTCAGTTCCATTCCTAGAAACTACCGCTGCCATCTCTGATCCGAAGCTTGCCACCATCTCATGCACTGCTTCCCATTCCTTCGTGTCCGGAGACGCATCAGTTTTAGCGATTAGACCAGGCACACCGAACTTATCACAGAACGCTAGAATATCTTTCAGCGGTAGACTCTTAAACATGTAAGCTATTCCTGAGCTTTCCATCAGACCATCAGCCACAGTCACCATCCATTCGCCAGGCTCTATATCTTCACCTGTTAGAGAATTTGGTTGTGCCAGGTATCTGAGTTTTCCAGACTTTCGCTCGAAGAACCATAGCGGCACCTCCACAGCTTCAAAGGTGAGGCCATGCGCATCTGGCTGCCAGATCAGCTCATGCACTGCATACTTCATGCCCACAGCATTCATCATGCTACGGATGATTCCTGCAAAGCCTTCTAACTTGTCACCATCCACCGCACTTTTCAGCACACAGTGATTTAGCGCATGTTCCACGATGTCTCTCTGAGCTTCCGCTGCAGGGCCTTCTTCGTGCATCACTATATTCCAGTCTCTACGCCCTGGCTTCTTCAGACGCTTAGGAATGATGCCAGCCAAACGCAAATCTCGTCTCGCCATCACATCCCAGATTCTAGCTAAGTTAGAAATCTCGCCACGCTCCCAAGCATCCATGTTACTAGACAGGCTAGCAGGTGATAGATTGCGGATAGGATTAAATCTGTTCTGAGTTTCCCACATCACACGCTCGGCAGACACTCTGCTTTCTGATTTGCGGTTTTTCACGCCTCCTAGATTGTTCTTAAATTTCTTAGCCATAGATTATGATTTGATGATGATTTGTGAGGTGATAGAGAAACGCTTTATAATTAAGGTTGCCAAATTGTCATAGACACTTTGCACGGCTTTGCAGCGGGGGGTCGCTAGAACTTCAGCACTCAATACTCGTCTAAACCCATTCAAAGCCCAAATAAGCCAAATATGAGCTTTTCGATTTTTAGCGCTCATCGTGCATCTAATCCGTGAACCTAATCCCCGAACCAATGACAATTGACCAATGACCAATGACGATGACGAAGTCTTCATATCAGCCCTCCCGATCTCTTTTGCCTCGCTCGATGCGTTCTACCTGTCGGAGTTGAATAATGAAACTTAGTAGCTCTGTTAGATCCTGCACCCACTTCTTCAGCTAGTGCAGCATAGGCCGCTGCGAGTAGTAAATGGTTCTCGCACTTGTCCACGTAGTCAGTGCCGTTGCCTTCATCATCTTCTACCTTTTTAGATCCTGTGATGAAATGACTCTCTAGCAGCTCCACACCTACCGGACTACCTGGCACCTTCCGAGGAAACTGCATTACTGGATCTTCCAGCACTGCACCGTCTACCACGCGGACCACGTTTTCATTTGGAGTAAGCAGCTCTTTCACCGCTCTATCGATAGTTTCAAATCTGTTACAGGAAATGATAGGATAGAACCAAGTCTTGCCGCCCTTAGTTTCCTTACCGAGTTTTTGCTCGATGCCAGCGCCTTCTTTCTTGGTGAACTCCACCACAGCCGCTTTAAGATTCTTCCATCTCTTACGCTGGCCGTCCCAGATCAGCCCACCAGGGAAAGAAATGTATGCCTTGTCCGGATCATCGATTTGTGGCCAGTCATAATCATTAAGACCATGTAGAGCGTAGGTGATAGAGCGGGCTTCATCTACTGCAGGGCGAGCATCGATAAATAAACAGCTGAGCTGCATCTTGTGAAATAGAGTCACAGAGCGAGAGACCATATCACCTAGTGGAATATCCTCAGCCCACTTCGTGCGCTTCTTAGATTCACTATGACTCTCACGTGCTACGAACCAACATCTGTTTCCTGTATCTAGTCCAGCATAGCCGCTTGTGTGCTGTGCCAGGCTAAGAGAAAAGTCATAAGGTTCTGCCACTGCCTTTGAGCGCTCAATGACATCTGGAGTGATTGCCTGCGTAGTGCTCTGCGGCATAGCCTGAACATCACAGCGGAACACCACCATCAGATCCGGATCTCTCACCGCATCATGCCAGCGACTCACTATCTGATTCAGCGGAGCTGCTGCTATACTGATCTGTGAAATCCTCACTGACCATTTACGCATCTTGATTCTATCCGGGCGCTGAGCCACTGGCACAGGGAATTCCCGATCGATCTGCACTCCAGTATCAGGACATGCTAGATAGAATTCTTGCCCTGGTTCATACGCCCATTCTCTACCTTCAGAGTTCTTAAACTTTCCTGTGAGCTCCAAGCGTGGATCTGATTCACTAGGAGATTCACCGACCTGCATTCTACAGACTTGCGGCCACTGTTCCTCGACACTCACCAGATCACCAAGCTTGTAATGATTTACAACATCCTCACCAATGATCGATCTAGTGAAAATATCAGCATAGTTGTCTCTAACAACTTTCTGCTCAGACAGAGAAACAGGATACTGCATCACATGCTGTGAGCCGTTTTCAAATTGCTTATTCTGGCCGCTGCCGTGGACACGCTGCGTGCCAATACTAGATCTCAAACGCAGATCCGAGGCAGTCATACGACCTGTTAGATACTTAGAGCGCTTTGCTGGAATGTCGTCTTTCTCATCCTCCATCGCCACATCCATCGAGAACGATGTAGGAATTTTACCCATGCCACGGATCATGCCAAACGCCTTGAACTCTCCATTACCTGCGGACGAGCCGTGCGAGTGCAAGCCAGAGACCATGAATGCACCTTTACGATTCACTGAGCGGCCAGTCTTAGATTCACCCTTGCCGACCTGCATTAGAGGTCCTAGCCAGTCGATCTGTTCGATCACGTCCGGGCGCAACTTAGAATCCACGATACCTTCTACCAAGTCATCATCTGGAAGATAAAGGCCCCAGTTGTAACCTAAGATAGCAGTAGCATAAGCCCCGAAGTTAAGCGCTAGAATAGTCTTGCCGAACTGAGCGCCACCACAAACATCAATGATAGAGTCTGGCAGAGGCTTGCCAGTATGAGAGCCGAGCACATGGTCAAAGATCTCCGCAACGAACGCCAAAGGCTGCCGACCATCAAATGAATACTGAGCATACGCACCACCAGAAATCTTGACCTTAGCCTCAGTCTCCAGGAACTCACGAAATGACCGCAGCATAGGCACCTGTGATGGTGAGTCTGCTCTCAGTCTATCGTTTATGTGATTTAATACGCTCATTTTATCAGTTTCATCATGCTCGGATCAGTCCTATAGGTCCCATAAATCCTATGAGCTCGCCACCACTTGCTTCAGTTCCTCAAACAGCTTCTCAGCCTTCTTATTTCCCTTAATTTCCTTATAGAGTTCATCCAGACCAGCCTCTATTTTCTCTTTCATGCGCAGCTGATTCTTCTCAGTCTCTAGTCTCTGCCGAGTTTCCTCTAGCATCAGCTTACGCAGCTGCACGAAGCTCGCTGGATCTCCGGACTTCAGAGCTTCGGCCATGAAGAACTTCTGACCTAGCTTAGCCATCTCTTCGCCATCCAGATCGCCTTTCTCCATCAGATCTTCCATCATCTGATTTGAGGTATCACGAGCTTCATCCAGCCTACGTTTCAGCTTCAGCCATTTATAAAATTTACCTACAGTCGTGGTAGATACCTTGATTCTAGGCAGCGGATCAGAGCCCGCCGCTAACTCTGCACGGATAGCCTCCAGTGTCAGAGCGTCTTGCTCTGGATCATCCGGATGGCGGAGATCCCACAGCACACCTAAGATGTCTTTAGACAGCTTCTTCAGCTTAGAGTTTGCATAAACAGCGGTATCGTTGGCAGCCATATCAGATTAAATGTTTTCACGAGCTATGCCCGCTTTAGTAATGCACCATTCCTTTTCTTCCGTCTCTTCATTATCCTGGTTAGACACGTAGCCTTCAGCATAGTTCCACTCCAGAGCCAGCTTCACATCCATTTCAGACGCATCAGGTTCTAGGACTTCATTAGAGAAATCAGTCAGAGCTTTCTCTGTCAGGTAATAGCCAGCAGTCATGTTCAGAACCTCTCGCACTACGCGGCGGACTCTACCTACTGGATGTTTAAATTTCTTCTTAGCCATAATTGTTAGGTTTGTGATTTATCGGAACTTTCCAGTTTTGTTTCGCACCGCACTACTCGATCACGCATGAATTTAATGTCCTCATGGATTCTCAATCTACCAGCCACAGCGGCCTTAGCCACCGACTCAATAACATCTGTAAGCCGTTGATCTCGTTCATCCATCTTATCAAATGTTCGTTGCTGCATTCCATCCAGCTTAGTAATATCGTGCGCTAGAGTAGTGCGTAATCCATCGAACTCTCTACGAGTAACAAAGTGATCTTCCATCTTCACATGCACAGGAGTTGACTGTTCACCTGTCGTCTTAGGCTTCGCAGTCATTTTCTTAAACGTGAAGTAAAGAAGACCTAGTAAAATGGCGCTGAGTATCCATTGGAGAAGGTTCTCCGCTAGAGGTGCGGCGGTCAGTATAATGTGATTCATAAATATTATTTTGTAGGTAGTGTATTTGTTAGAAGTTGATTTCCACTTCAGCGATGAAGCGGCCGACTGCTACTTCTAGGCATTCATCGAGCATGTATCCTGCTGCGTAATTTTTGCTCCAGCGTTTCTTTCTTAGTTCTTGGATTAGCGCTGCTAGATCCTCGCTTGTCAGCGTGTTCACTTCTCGGCTTGGATCTGCGGCGATGGTGATCTGCTGAAATATCTCGATAGGTTTCTCCATTCTTCATTCTTCGTAAAATTTCTACTGTGCGGTAAACTGTTTCTAGCTGAGTCTCTTCAGTCATCAGCAAGCAGCTCTGTTAATTGCTTCGCCAGCTTCTTAGCTTTAGACAGACGAGCTCGGAGCCGAACCTCTTCCACAGTAGCCTTTGTCTTACCGACGCTGGAGTTACCATCATCGACCAGAGCAGGAACATCCGGCTTCAGCAAAACAGGCATATCTAAATAACGCAGCACACCATTAGCGATCGCTCTTGCACAGCGCTCTTGCACCGCTGGATCTGACAGCTTAGCCTCACCAGATACAGTATGGATAAACTCCAGCTCTATCAGTATAGCCACCATTCGAGTCTTTCTTAATACAGAGAAACCAGCTTCCTTGACTCCACGGTCAATAGCATCCTCGAACTCATCTAGTAGCGAGTCCTGGATAAACCCTGCGAATCGTAGACCTTCCTTAGATCCTCGCATAGCAAACGTCTCTATACCTTCAGCTGGAACCTTTGCAGAATTACAATGAATACTGATAAAGAAATCAGCATCGAAACTATTAGCAGCATTTGATCGAGCGGACAGAGATTCAAACGTATCAATGTCCCGTGTAAAGCCCATTGTCACACCAGCTAAGCCTAAGTGCTCATAGACCATGTTACTCACATTGAGCGCTACATTAGATTCTTTAGTTCCTCCTGGACCTACAGCGCCAGGGTCATGTCCACCATGCCCAGCATCTACCCAGCCTTTATAATATTTTCGCATTGTTTCTTGAGTTAGATTTTAAAAGTTGGGCAGTCAGCAATAGGCTTAATTATTCGCTTTAACTATCTCGTGCCCGGTAAAATAAGTAGCCTACTTAGCGTAGTTGCTTAGTGACTCATTCGCTCTATCGATACCTTCCTGAATCACGGTATTGATCTGATCTGAATTGACCAAGGGAGTGACGGCAGAGCTTGGGTAAATAGCATGAGTGTCTGACTCCGCTTTGAGTTGTGACTTATCCACCATGATGTCTAGCGCAGCACACGAAGTGAACCCAAAGGCTAGAATACTCATCGCAGAAATCATCAGCAGCTGAGAGCTGCCGTTTTTCAATTCATCGAAGAACTGAGAGAAGTTGATCTTGCCCAGCAGCCAGATAATGATGCGTGACAGGATGATTGCAGCAGCGGCAGCAGTGAGTCTCACAATACTCTCTGCATCCTCTTTACCGATAAGCCCTGCATCAACAGCGAGCATAGAGAAGCCAGTAAAAAAGTGTCGTAGGATAGAAGTGATTTTGTCTTTCATGGTAATAGTTTGTTAGATTTAGTTCATGTTTAAATGAGGTGTTTCCCTCGATGAACTACACTATCCCACGACTCACGAATGAACTCACAACACCCGCAACACAGACGCGGCTAAAGCCGCTAGTTTAAAGTAATCAGTTTCAAGTTTTAAGTGCCAGCACACACCCCACAAAAAAAGCCGCACCGAAATGCGACTTACTCTAAATTGAAAATACCTAACAGTCAGATGCGCTCGAACCTCCTACGTCGGTCGGCGATCTGGTTGTTATGCTAAACATGATGATCTATTTTAACGACATAAGACATCGTTACAGGATCAAAATAATGCAGCCATCCCAAACCATGAGAGCCCGCTTGAAACTTCAAATCTTCTATTGCTTGGCTCGTAACCCAATCAGGGTATTTCCCCTGATCAACATGATCTAAGACAAAAACCAAAGGTAGATTTTTAAAAGGGTCACTAGGTATTACAGCTAATTCAATAGGGTGCTTTTCATTTGGTTTACCGAAAAGATGAGCGGCGGCTAAAGGATTAGGTGCACATAGAAATGGTAACATTTTAGAACCATCGAGCTCACCACGTTCTTCATCACTTAGCAAAGTTCCTGCATGCAAGCAGTCAATGACCTCTTCATAATCAAAAGTATCATCATCGATACTACTCAGTGCATCAGCAATAGTGATACACGCCTTAGCTATCGTTATTTTTGTTTCATAGTTCATAGTTCATAGTTTTTGTTGTCATAATTTTTTTAGAATTAGTTTGTAAGCTGGTCGCTCCATTGTTCAATAACCTGGCTTTCCTCCAAGGAAAATCCTTTATCTGACAGATCATTTGGAGTCGTATTTCTCAATAACCGCAGAAGTAAAACACGCTCTTCAGCAGTCATCTCGGCACCTTCAATTTCAATTAAGTCATTGTTAATTATCGTTTTCATATTCTTAAAACTTCCCCGGATTCAGTCTATACTCCGTTTCCTTCCTGCCGATGAATCGCTCTAGGCTGGCTTCACCCACCTGTAAATGAGCATTACTAGCGTAGCCATCTTTCCGGCTACAGGCTGTAGGCTTCAGAGCCTCTATGTCGCCACGTCTAATAGCACGATACAGCATGTGCTTAGAAAACCCTTTAAACTTCTTGCAGAGCCTCTGCAGCGCAACATGCGTGCATATAGTCTTCCCGATGTCTGGCAGCTCTACAACTTCCAGCTCTCGATGCTGAGTAGGGAACTCGATGACTCTCGTAGCTCTAACAGAGTCATTCTCTGGGATGTCAAATAGTAGCTGATCAGTATTCATACTAACCAGTATAGCACAACACAGCGTTCTGTTAGAAAATTATTTTCATAAGCCCTATCAAACAAAGAAGTCAGAAGGTTTCCCCTCTGACTCCCAGTGTGTGTGTCGTTGTGCTTTATGTAGCCTCAAGGTGGCTGAAATCCCAGTATATCATACTTTGTCATTCTGTTAGAAAATTATTTTCATAAAAGATACTCCATAAGTCTCATGCCTCCCATAAGTCCTATGCTTCATCAAAGCTACTTCTGCCTAGGAGCGCCCGGCCACGACCACTCCAGCAGCCACCTCACATAAGCAAGCGTGTCTTTCCATTTATCAGGTGCAGGTGGTGGTTTCGGTTCACTCATTTAATCTAAATAATCTACCTCGCTAATACCGCTATTATATCTCTCAGTAGCTAAATCCCTCAGTTGAAATTCTTTTTCTTTCTTGATAAGCTCTTGGACAGCTAGGCTGTGTTTCTTTTTAGTCGATTCCAGTTCTTCTTTGTATTTATCATCACTGTTTAGTAGCTGAGCTATGATCTCAATGCGTTTCATATTTAGCTCAATCCTTCTTTTATAAATAGAAAGAATCTGATTTTTATGTTCTACATACTGATTTAATTCTTCAGAGCTTAATATCGGGAAAACACTGGCCTTCACAGGTTCATATAGAGCATATTGGATAAGCTCTTTTTGTAGTTTACTAAAATCTTTTTCATTTAATGACTTCACAAAATTTGAGTGCGTCCACGGTCTAAGACCATTCATTTCTTTATAGGATAAATTCCGATATGAATTTAGCCGATCAATGATGTCTGCTTTAGTAATGTCTCTAAAGGGGTCAGCACCAGCTGCGCTCCCACAGGCATCTTTAGCAAAAACATCTTTATAACTAGGAGGCAGTTTAAATCCGTGAACACGCTGAACATTGTAAGTCTCAGCTTTAACATACTTACTCTCTGGATAAGGAGGAGCTTCATAAGTCTCAATCATTTCCAGCACAGTGTATTTAAACTTCGCGTCTTTTGTTACAACAGGTGCCAAAGATTGACTTTCAGACTCAATAGAACTAGCAGATTTCTGCTTATCACAACTGCTGAAGGCAATAGCACAAATCAATATAATTAAAGGTTTTGTCATAGGTGTATCGTAATCCGTTCTTAGATTCGTTCAATTAATTTCTTTTCTGGCATTAGCTCGCATCGTATCTCTATAAACAAATGCAATCGGTCGTATCCACTCAAACTCATCCAGAGTATGCTCTACTGAATGATAAAGTTGGTTATAAGGTATCAGCCTAACTTTCCCTGCACTAATTTTCTGTAACCTACGTATCTGCACTGAATCATCGTCATTAAATTTGCTTACCACTAAGCAACCACTCCAAAATTCTTCCTCTAACAAAACTGCGACGGTATCACCTGGATGAACTTCTGGCTCCATTGAGTCACCCTCTACGATCAATCCAAACACCTTCTTTTTTGCAAGCTTCGCAGTTAAAGGCAAGCTGTCTAAATAGTTTTGTGGCATTTCATCATAGGAAACTGCCGCACCAGCATGCGCCCATCCTAACACTGGCATCATTACAGGAGATTGAATTTCATTCGCTAAATTTGTTAAATAAGGATTCTCTGTATCGTTCAAAGCAGCAGCTATTTCGGCTCGCTCTCTTTCTGGAGACGCGTCACCTGTCAGCAACTCCTCCATGGTTACATGAAAATACTTAGCTAGTTTGTAAAGCTCCTCTGATTTAGGGATTCTGCCTTTTTTGTAGTTAGCTAATGCACTTGGGGAAATCCCCGTAACTTCGGATATTTTCCTTTGTGTATCTACATTCGTGTTGATTAGATCTGTAAACACTTCCGTAAAGTTTTCATTTGTGTAACTTTCTTCTTGCATAATTTTCATTTGTGACGTTTCATTTGTGTATAGAGTATCACGAGACTATGAGAACACTTTCACCAAAAAGAATCAAGAAACTTCCTATTGAAGTCAGGAAAGCCCGCCTGCACCTCAAGGAGAATGGCTACACATATCAAGAGGCCGCAGACGCGTTAGAGAGACACCGCACCCATCTAGCTACTGTGCTAGCTGGCAAGCGACCATATAAAACCCTCTGCGCAAGAATTCTCACACTTCCAGCAAACCACTAACACAAACACTACATCTTAATGGCCGTTACTAAAAAGCAACTTCAAGACAGATACCTCACCTTCATGGAGAGATTCGCCAGTGATGCTCGCTTAGGAAATAACGCCATCGCTAAGGACTACGGCGAAAAACTCTCACGTGATGCCATCACAGCCGAAAAACTCCACGACCAAAGAACCCAAACTAAAACCAAAAGAAAATAACAATAACCTATGCCGAGAACATTCCCAACAGACAAAGAAAATCAAGCCGCCGAAAAGCTAGTCTCTGAAGTCCACGAAGAAGCCAAAAGGAAATATCCAAACAGCCTACCTCTACAGCTCGGCTTCGTAATGGGAAAGCTCACAGGCCACATAGCAAGACTCAAAATAACCCAAACCAACTAACCTAACATTATGAAAACACCATATTTCCACTGCAAAATCAGCTTTCTCTTCTCCGCCTTAACAAGCCAAATAGTAGAGAAGCACCTCAAGTCAACAACGATAGAAGGCCTACACAAATTGATCAATGATTATCAGCAAATGGAGGAATTCAAATTTATTCAAACCATCTCATATCAATCGCCCGCAAAAGCAATAGTCGAAAGGTCAATGGTGAGAAGTAGTAAGAAGGTTTCTCTTTCAGCATTCAAAAACTGCATCAAAAAAATCGATAAGGAAATCATCTATGAGCACGGCACAGCTACAGCATTTAGCAACTAAGCCAAGCCTTTCACCTTTATCCTTTAAACTTTCACCTCAAGCAAAGCGACCATGAACTACCTATCCGACACTAACTATAGACTCCTCACTAAAACTGAGAAATTGCACTACCTGGCGAAAGCCAAGATAGGCAGAACTAAACGAATCTTCCGAGTCGTAGATGGTCACTCACTCCCATTCTGGCAGCCATCCATCAGAAAAATCACCGTCAGTAAAAAAGAATACAACAATCCGAGCGACGCCAAAAATGAAGCCCAGCGAATCCTCGAAACCATCAAAACCCAAATCAAATAAAATTATGAAAACGACAAATCAAAAAATACTCTTCGCCACAGCTATAATAGCTGTTGGATCTTTAATCATCTACGGAGGATTAGAGCTAATCACACTCTGTATCGAGACTCCATCCACTCACTTAACCATCTCTTTAGTCTACGTGACATGGATTTCATTTCTAGGACTATTCATACTATTTAGAGAATTTCGATATGAGGATGAAAGCCCGCACAGAACGCCTCAATACATGACTCTCTATAATATGAAAACAGCTGAGGAAGCTGAAGATCTTAGAAATAGCCGATTAGATCCAGTCCAGAAAAACAGTGAGGATCTAGCCCGTAAGTTCGGTCCACTTGGCGAACTCACCTCTAACCACCACTAACAATTTTCCCAAACGGCACACCAAAGGAAACAACAGAGGGTAAGTCGTGAGTGCTCTCAGCTACAACTAAAAGCAAGGGCATCATTCCCCCTGACATAATGGCTCCAAGGCAAGCCAGCTAACCACGAAGCCCCACCATAACCATCAAACATCATGAGCGATATACACTTAATAGACGACAAAATAGAAGAAGGAATGAAGGAGCATGGAACTCCATTTTTAAACTCTGTGGCTACTCAGTTAGCTAAAAAACGATTCCCGACTCTTAGAGTTCCAGATGCAAAAAATCTACTAATCCTAAGCCTTATCCAAAGAATCAATGCCATCGATTTTCTAAAAACCCAAGAGTCACCAAAAGAACTACTGGAAATACTCAACACTACTTCCAGCAAAGCAAAGGAACTTAAAACTTAAAACTGCCAACTTAAAACTATAGCAACGCGACCCATGCAAACCAACCACACCATAGAGCGATTCCGATCAGAGCTGAAAAAGCGACCAGAGAAAGCAGCAATCATTCTCTCGCTCTACGGTGTCCACCTCGTGACTCAGCCGCTCCAGGAAGATGACGATGAACAAGAACGCATCAGCACTATCAAGCAGATGATCGACGAACTCACCAGATCCGAGCTGCTAGCCATCTTCCTCTACGCCATCCAAATCTCTAACAAATAATATTACTCACATGAAAAAGACAACTAAATCAAAAGCAACTAAGCCTGATCCAGCAGTGGAATTACTTCACCAATGCCAGCGTGATCTCACTCAATACAAGCTTAACCTGGATGAAGAAAGGGACCGCTACGAAAAGCTCTCACGCTATCACCGTGTAGCGATAGGACTCTCACTAATCATCGCTAGATCTATCTACAAAGTCCCAAATGATGGAAGTAGAGGAAACCAGCACAAAGAGGCTAGTGTAGACACTGCACAAGACTCAACCGCCTCAGAATCAGTAATCTACGAAAAGCCGATTTCCTTCGAGCACTTCCTAGAAACGATTCAATGGCTACCACGTCGCACAGCCTACGCCTATATCAAAGCAGCTGAAAACCTAGGACTCGATGAAACCAGCACTCAAGCAGACATCACCAAGCTACGCAAAGCGAAAGCCCTTCACGCCCTCACGGCTAAGGAATGGGCCGCACTCTGTGGCACAGGAGCCAAAGACAAAGATCCAGTAACAGTAGAGCCTGAGAAACCGCAAGGCGTCTTCTCATTCTACAAAGAAGCCCTGCACGGAATCACCGAGCACGGTAAAACACTCTCCACAATAAGAGCTAATTTAGACCCAACAGCTTACGCCACAACCTGTGCAGTGCTCCAGAAGGAACTAGAAAAGCTCACTGGTCAATGCTGGGAACCAAACGCCAAAGACGCAGACCCAAACCACTACAAAGCACTCTGGCCAGAAGCAGACTTAGAATCAATCGGCCTCTAACAACTCAACCCAAACCACATAACACAAAACAAATAACCATGAAAATAAGCGATTTCAACCGCCTCTCACCAGAAGAGCAAATCAAACACTTCGCCTCCGCTGAATGCGGAACGATAGAGCATACTAAATTCACTGACGACCTGGATCTAAAGCTCATTCATTTTGCCACCATCGGCGGCATAGCAGTAGTCCATAACAAGGTCCTAGAGCACCCGACAGAAAACGAAGCTCTACTAGCGGCCCAGGCATATCAGAAAGCCCAGCAAGAAAAGCTAGCCCTCAAGGACCTAGAGCAAGCAACAGCCTAGCA
Organism: uncultured Rubritalea sp.; assembly: GCA_937132085.1. GTDB lineage: Bacteria > Verrucomicrobiota > Verrucomicrobiia > Verrucomicrobiales > Akkermansiaceae > Rubritalea. The sequence continues at coordinate 30,291 of CAKZNV010000097.1, forward strand.
ATTTCAAATCTCAAATATTCAAATCTCAAATTCAACACCCATGAAAAAAGCATCATTAAAACAGCATCTAACTAGCCTCAAGCTTCACGAGAAATTCAACGAGCTAGAGTCAGCTATTGCTAATGGTGCTACTCAGAAAGATCAACTGCTACGCCTCCGCACTGAGCTTAAACAAGAACCTCTACACGATGAAGCAAGAACAGTCATCAAGTGCTCATGCCCTACACTAGAGCGCAAGCTCAGCAAGTGGCGCAAAGGCGGACGCATAGCAGAAGCTCTGCTACCTGACTATGGAAAGCAAGCCACTAACAGAATTCCAGATCTTCTAATCAACGAATACCAAAGACTCTGCACTCGACCAATGGGCGGCAAGAACAAGCACGGCGCCGCTCCATGCTCGATCGCTTATAACCAGCTCAAGAAAGACTGGAAAGATGGTAAATCAATCCCTGGTCTCGGCACCTGGACTGAATGGTGGATGAAGAATGAAGAGACGGCCAAGTTCGTCCTACCTACAGCGGCGCCAGAGTTCCCATACACAGAGCGTGGTATGAGAAGACACCAGCCTGTCAAGGCTGTAGCAGCTCGCGGAAACGTAGGAGCTGTAGCAGCTAAAAATCACGAGGCATTCATCGAGCGAGATTATTCACTCCTCAGAAAAGGCGAACTCTACACACTAGATGATGCTCGTGTCGATGTAGTGGCTATCAACGAACTCACAGGAAAAGTCGAAGAGGTCGGCATCTATGTATTCATGGAAGTAGCTAGCCGCGCTATCGTGGGTTTTGTCTGTAAACCTAAACACGCAATTATCCAGGAAGATGTAGATGAGCTCATTGCTCACAGTCTCCAAACCGGAGGCTACGGAATAGGCGTCGGATACGTCACTCACATCCTCTTCGAGCGTGGAACGATTGCCTGTTCACCAGCTGCACAGACAGTCCTCGAAGGCGGATCTAATAACGGTATCAAAGTAATCCGAACTGGACTCAATGAAGGCGTCCGTTGGGTAGGAGCTGCACCGGATAGAGCGAAAGGTAATGCGCAAGGCAAGGCCGTAGTAGAATCATTCTTCCGCCGTCTTCACCACGAGCTTTCTCTGCTTCCTGGTCAACGTGGCAACAACTGGAACAACGCACCTGAAAACCTAGGTTTCGGCCGTAACAATGACGCTTACAGACCATTTCTCGATGAAGAGAAAGAAGCAGCTCGTGAACTAAAATCATCAAGCCAGGTCGCAAATCGTCTAGCTCAGTTCAACCGCCGTGCAGCTGCTTCCGGAGCTACTGAAAAACTAGAGCTGCCATTCCTCACCTTTAACCAAATCCGTGTGGCCATCCGTAAAGCGATCGATTTCCTAAACAACGACCGAGGCCACGCATACCAAGGCCACCACCAAATAGAACAAGTAGAGACCGCTCCAGGAATCTGGCAAGACACAACTAACAACTAGAAATAGATCATGGAATTCCAAAACATACATTTCAAACCTGCTGTAGAAGAAGATTCTTCTGCCGAGCAAACACCATGCAGCTCAACTGACCTGCATAGTCTTCCAGAGTTCAAAATCAGATACGTCACAGCTTCACCAGTAGAAGAATATCAGCTCAGAGACGGACAAGTGCAGCCAATCTCAAATGCACTGGCCTCTATGATCCTCTCTAAATCTGGCACCGCTACAGTCACTAGAAAAGGTCTCAAGATTGACAAAAAAGAACTAGGCGGCCGCCGCACATTCTGGCACGCAGATTCTCCTATCTGTAATCAGCTAACTGGTGAGCAGTCAGAATACAAAGTGGTCTACTTCTTTAATCCTCATAACACCGACCTCGTTCACCTCCTAGATGCTAAGACAGGAACCTATCTCGAATCACTCCCAGCGAAAGAACAAATCAGTCCGCTCGATGCCGAGGCAGCAGGAAAGCAGATCGCTAAGCACAACAGACAGATAGGCCGTGCAATGTCACATCTCCAGAATCTCCAAGGCGACGAAACAAGACAGGTCCTAGAAGAAGCATCCAGAAATGCTGAACTAGCATCGAAAGTGATCTCCACGCTACCAGCTAAAAAAGATGCCTCTGTAGCTCCACACAAGCCAGAGCGCACCACCGCAGACCAAGTAGATGCCATCGAGCAACTAGCCGACCAGGGCCGCCAGAAAATCAAGCAAGCCGTCACCCGCGATCGAGCACTAGAAAAAGCAGTAGAGCGCAAGATGAACACCATGCCAGCCCCAGCCAAACGCCGCCAAGAACTAATCCCAGATCCACTAGATATTTAACCACATAACATCTTAAAACTTATGACTACAAAACTACCATCAAACACCAGACCAGGAACAACCGTTCCTGAAAGCTCTGAGAAGTTCAACCCAACGCTTCATCAATGGCTCATTGAACACATCGAAACCACCGGCTTAACTCGTAGCGACATCGGCCTAAGACTCGGCTATCGAGACGGATCTACTGTAAGCCGATATGTAAGCAAAACTCCAGCTGGAGACATCGCTAAATTTGAAGCTCGTTTGACCGACTACAAACACCGCACAGAAACGCTCAGGAACTCAACTTCAGATGGCGAAATCTGGGAAACTTCAGTGCTCAAACAGTCTCATCATTTCTGTGAAATAGTGCGAAGCTCGCTCGATGTCGGAATCCTACACGGTAATGCTGGGATAGGAAAATCCACTGCGCTCAGAGCATTCGCTCAGGAAAACCTCACCGTGTTGTATGTAGAAACGAATGCCTCTCAAGCTGGAGCTAGAGGCATGACTAATATACTTTTAAAATGCCTATCCGATAATGGTCTCGGACCTTCACAATCTCGCTGGGAATACATCATAAATGCTCTCGAAGGATCAGACCGACTTATCACTGTAGATAATGCTCAGCGCCTAAACAAAGAAGGCCGTGATTTTCTCTTTGATCTTCACGATGCTACTAGATGCCCAATAGTCCTAGCTGGTAATCCATCTATAAAAACATCAGTGGCAAAAAATGATCAACAACACAGCCGCTGCCTGCTTCAGCACGAAGTCAGTTTGAAAGCTAAAGAGATCCCCAATCTTGCTCAGAAGCTCACTCAAAAACACTTCCCAAACTGTCCGCAAGTCTGGCCATACGCTGAACAAGTAGCAGCTCAGGAAGGTTACCTCCGAGCTCTTGAAAAAGTCCTCAAAACCGCCGTTGTATTCTCTGAGCTCGATGGCCTTTCAGATCCAGTCCAGGCATTCAAAGCTGCACACGCTAAATCCACCCGTAACTACAAACTCATAGATTAAAATTATGTCATGCTCACCGAACACCAAATCAACCAAATCATCTGGCACAACATGCGACTCCAAGTCGAACTCATCATCATCAAAGATCTCCTCCGAGAAGAAGATACCCGCCAAGCTCACAACCACCAATCGAAAGCCGAGGGCCACGTCGAATCAATCTCCGTCATCATGTCCGATTCAAGAACCATACACACCTAACCTAGCAAGCTCATGGCGCATCAGAACTTGCCTAGAACAATGCTGGATTCCGATCGAAGCTAGAAAGCCAGAAACCAACTCTGAAGTCTTAGTGATAGAGGGAGAATATCACTACACAGCATTCTACCTAGAAGACGGAACATTCATGAGCAGTATATCTCAACAAATCACCCCACAAATAATCGAAAACGTCACTCACTGGCAACCACTCACAATACCTAAAAAATAATGAGCACAATAAGAACACAAAAACAACTCGAAGAGTTAGCTAACGACTGGGCTAACGAGACCATCAAGATCAACGAAATTTCAGCGGATCAAGCCACTGAAACCAATGATCTGAAAAAGCGATATAAAGCCAAATTAGACGACCTTAAAAAAGAGGTTTCTAATATGAAAAAACGTATCGGAAATTGGCTAACTAAGAACTCCATAAAGGTCTACGGCCAAGACGGAGTAGGAACGATAAAAACGGAACAAGTTGAGATTCAGCTCAGTAATAATCCTCCTGCTATTAAGCAACTCGACACGTCGATTTCAGAGCAAGAACTGATCGAGCAAATAAAAGAAAAAGGCTATCGCTCAGTAATCGTCACCAAAGAAATTATAAGCAAGGAATTACTAGAAAAACTACCTGAAGAAACTTTGGAATTATTAGGTTTCTACAAAGCCAGAAGTCAGACGGTCAGATTGACCCCATTAGCTGAACCAAAAGCTAAAGCAAACTCCAAAATATCTAACTAAAACCCACTAAAATTATGACGATAACAGCACCCGAACCCGCAGAAAAACTCACCTCTAAAAACAGCCACCTTTATGTCGCCACTAAAGCGCCTAAAGGTGGCCAGTTTGACGACGACGGCGCCACCTCGATTCGCTTCAGAGCGACAGACTGGGAACACGCAATTATCCTGGCTAAAACTCGCAAACTAAAACTAGAAGGTCGCTACATTTCTGGCCACTCTTCAGAGCATGTCGCATGGCATGTCAGAACTCGCAGAAACATTGGTGAAGTTATTACTAAACTCTATTTCTTTAATCAACTTGTTGAATCTGGCAAAGGCGAATCAGAGCTAAGTCGCTTAACCGATATTGCTCAATTTCTACGCAAAAGAAACATGCGTCCGATCGAGCTTTGCGCTGGTGATTTCGGTTCAGTAGAAGAAGCCCAAAGGAAATTTAACAAAGAGTAATTATGGCTAATTTTTACAGAAACTCATTATTATCAAATAAGCAAAAAGGTATGCTCTGCATCATCGCTGCCGACGCTTATAAATTCCTCAAGAATTTAGATCTAGTAGACGACCTACCTCTAGCCGCATGGCGCCACCGAGAGCAAAAAGCAGCCTACGGATGTGAATCTCTCACTAAAGCTCGTCAGAACGACTACGCCACCATTAAAGGCCACTTCCAACAGCTAGCACAGCAAGACGATAAAGCCTATCTGACCTACCTAAAAGACGACGACAAAATCCAGAAGCAAACGCAGACCTTCTGGCACTTAGAGCAGCAAGCCGAGCTAATCGGATCTCTTCTAGTCAGAGCCGGCAAAGCCCAGGATAAAACAACAGGCCAAGCCTACATCCTAGCAGCCGCTAAACGCATCCTAGGACAACCAAGTCTAACCTGGCTAAAAATTAAAGACCTAGATCCGAACCAGATCGGAAACCTAGTAATAAACGCCAAAAGAAACCTAAAGTCCCTACAGAAAAAACACCCGGAGACCAGTCTCTAAAACCGTTCTATTTCATGATCGGAGTAACCTACAAAATCAAAACCTACTCGCTTGATAAAAAAGGCCGAGTTCGATTCATTCGCTATGAACTGGCTGATAATGGTTACTCATACAATGAAGATGTTTACAAAACATGTCTCACGCAAGACCTAGAGCTCAGATGTAATGATCTCGGCCACTGGACAGCCTATATGGCTATGAAAGAAATGAGTCCACAAAAAGACCCACAGTTATCTTTCGGCAAGCTTCACAACTGGCTCGGACGCATGTCCAAAGCGATCGAGCATCTACAGAGCAACATCGAAACAGGATTAGAAAATCCAATGTTAATTGATAATCCTAATCGACCTAATCAACTACCTCAGCCGGACTCGTTTCGATATTCACGTGACGGCCTAATAGAGCAGCTTAAAAAACAGCGCTGCCCACTTTTACCTTTGGAGTGATGTGCAGACCGTATGCTGGATTTCTTTTTTGCAAGCCGTCTGCACATCACACTAAAGTCCGATTCTCTAAAATTTCTGAGATCTCCATCATTCCTCAGAATCCCGTTGCAGTCGGTTCCCATCCTTGATTTTAAAGGATCTTACACCCTGTGACATCATTTTAAACCCCCATCACATTCCCTGTCCTTATTTATTAAGCTAAGCTATATAATTCACGATTCACGGACTGACCCCTTTGCTTTTATCAACACCGAGATGGTAGAAGCCCTCCCCGTCCAGCGAGAAATCGACAAAGCCGAAGCCAAGTCCCTCATCGAAGACCACCTCAAACTAACCGGAAGCCCAAGAGCCGAAAAACTCCTCAGCAACTGGGAAAAGACCTGTAAGAAGCTGATCCGAGTCATTCCTAAGACCAAGGCAGCCCTAGAAGCAGCCGAGGAACAACACGAAGCTGCAAGCACACCAAAGGCGAAAGCTTAAACAAGAGCTTCCAAACCATTCAAACCAAAGCCCACTCGGAGAAATCCAAGTGGGCTTTTTATTTTCTGCAGAAAGAGACAAATAAACCTACGAAGACATCAACGAAATGGCAGATGTAAATTCTAAATTATAGGACTGCCCCTTTTACTCCCCCCCCCTTTTGCTTTTCCCTTTTTCAGATATTTCCCCAACAATAATTCGATCTCCTAAGCCATCTGCACTTCCTGTAATTACTATATCCTCCGTGTGGAAACAAATATCTTCATTGATTGTAAAACTATACGATTCAATATCATGATTGTATAAACCATCATCACTCTTGGGATAACTCTTATATGTCTCTAGATTATACTTTGTTTGCATAGTTCTAACAAAAGCTTTCTCCGCATCTGCTATTTTATCTGCATACGGAATTTTGTTCTGATTATCCAGTCCCATTAAAGCATTATACACCTCATCCGGATTTAAGTTGGTGTTAATTTGCGTTTCCTCAAGTTTAAATAAGAAAAGGGTAATTTCATCTGAAACTCTTGCTCCATCACTTTGAGGGTATTCTCGACTTAAAATTTGCTGCCTCTTCTCATGACCTTTCTTTAGAAGCCTTTGATAGCTATTTGCGTATTTAGAAATCCCAATATATAAGAGTTTAAAATCCCAAAACTTTGTTAAGTCAAAATCAATTTGTGTTTCCGAGTAAACTTCTACTTTTTCTTGTGAAAATTGCCACAGAAATGAATCCGGCGTATTCCAGTATACCAAAGTCCGTTCACCTTCACTTTTGATACCCCAGATTCTAATCAATTTCACTCCGACCTCAAACTCATATTTATTGAATAAATCATCATTGAACATGTTAACACAGCGTATCTCTAATTCTGGACTCTTTTCCGCGCCACACTTTAGTTGAAATCTTAAAGCACATTTTGAAAAATCAACTGGTCCGTCTATATGCTCCTTATTTGGGGCTGTTCTAGACACAGAGCAACCTTCTGATACAGCAATAATATCATAGCCTTCAGAATGATATTGAATAAGAAAAATATCCCAGAAAAACAACTCCTGCCTCTGAGCAATAAAATAAATATTACTTGTCGAGGCTACTTCATTAAACTCTCTATCATTGACCAACATTTCTGATTCAAAAGTTGAAAATGGCTGAGCGACTAATCTTAAACCGAATTCGTAATAGCTGAGCATTGCTGATATATTTAAAAATTATACAACTCTTGGCAATATTAAAGCATGTTAGAAAAGCAAAGTGCCCGTTATATGTGAACGCCTCATCGAAGATCACCTCAAACTCACCGCAGCCAAGAGCCGAAAAGCTCCTCAGCAACTGGGAAAAGACCTGTAAGAAGCTGATCAGAGTGATTCCTAAGACACAGGCTGCCCTAGAAGCCGCCGAGGATCAGCACGAAGCGGCAAGTATTCCAAAGACGAATGCCTAAGCTCTAGACGCTAGACAACAACTCAAAACTAAAGCCCACTCGGAGAAATCCAAGTGGGCTTTTATTAACTAGATTTCATAATAATCACTCAATATAGGTTCTAAGTAATCTTGATCAAACGCTCTGTGTTTAAAAGCTGAAATTTTCTCTTTATTCGTAGCTAAAGCAAATTTATCGATTGCTGTTAAAACAACAACCTTCGACCTTTCGTAACAGTTTTTTAGATAATCAGCATTTTCGATTTTTTTAGCTATATCTTGCTTTCGTAGGGAAAAAGGATTTTTCCTTTGAGGAGTATTAATATCGATTTTTCCCAATACTGGCTCAGTAACTCCATCTTTAGTAATTTTAGATTCACTCATTATAAAACATCCCATGACACTTAGGATCGGCCAACCTGATTTAGAAATTAAACTTTTCTCTAATGCTGAATATTCGTTTGTTCTCAAATCAGAATTCTTTAATGACCATGTTCTTTGGAATAAAGTAACACAAAATGCATAAAGATCAAAATCGGCAGCATCTGAAAACAAACTGTTATATTTATGCACATTATTAAACACAGTTCCAATGTCGTTTAACGAAATTATCGACTCACGATTGAGCATAGTATTCATTATCTGTGCCATTTTCATTAGACCAATGACCCTATTTCCTGTGTAACCTTGTCTTTTATAAAAATTTTCTCTTCTTTCATAAAAGATGTCAAATTTAAATAAGTGCTGTTCAATATTTCTTTGAATTCGATCATTTGCTTTTAAACTGGCAGCCTTTACTGGATTTTGAGAATTCGTTGCACTTATTATATCAGTTTGAATATCTATATCTTGAGTATCGACAATCTTAACAAAGACCTTAAGATGATCTGGAAGACGACCCTCATCACTATATGCATCATATAAACAGTGAATTGTTTGACAGCCGTTCACTATTTGGGGGTTTTGAACCGAGTATTGATTACCACCAAGTGGAGTAATACTCTCACCAATAATTGTAAGCCCGTTATTTAAAGCCCAGAATATTTCTGACTTATTCTCATCTTTAGCAGACTCAATAATTGATGAATTAATAGTGGTATCCTCTCCTAGAAAATATCTAACATTACCTTCTGTTAGATGAGTCTTAAACTCTCCATTTTCTAGACTCAGGCATTTAACTAAGTCATTCCCTCGGACAAAACCAGAATAACCACTAGTTTCAATATCACGTTCTTTTATTTCTAAAGGCTGTGAAACGAAATTCACCTCGACTGTTTCATCCTCTCTATCAGTCAACGATAATAAATCTTGAGCTCCCAAAAAATGAAACGTGAAGGGAACACCTAGCTCATTATTTTGCAGGTCATCAGCTATATGTCTTATTTTATCTGATACTGATACTCCTGAAGGAGCAACTGTAACATAAAGGACTTCACAACTAAATTTAGCTCTCTCCAGTGCGCTTTTTCTATAAATCTTTCTGATTAACCCAGCTTTCTCTTGGAATTCTTTATTTGCACCTATCTTGGCTAAATCTTTTAATTCTAACTCTAAATCGAAAATTTCCTTGATACCCTCGGCTGTTTTTCTGAAACCATCAGTCGAAAATGAGCCTTCTTTCTTGGCTTGTATAAACTTCACCTTTACATGGCTTTCTTTATTTATGGGATGATCTTCGTCGTTTACAATGACACCATTAGAAAATATATAACAATGATCAATGCCCTCGTCGCCACCATTACCCATAATACCAGAAATCAAATCATCTAAATCAATTCCGTTTAAATGCTTTAAGTTTGCAAATGCAGCCACAGCAATTTCAAACTTATTTTTATCAATCCCATTTAATTCAGGATTATCTCTAAACAATTTACTTATCTGATCATCAACTAATACTCGCAAACTCATGTGAATTATATAGATCTACAATCATCTATTGTAAATTAGATTCAAACTAAAATAAAAGCAACGGGGTAAAAAGCAAAGGGGGCAGTCCGAGAAAAGCAAAGGGGTCAAAAGCAAAGGGGTCAGTCCTATAATTTAGAATTTAAGCATTAGTCTATACGTGTTATAAAGCCTGAATGGCACGAAAACTACGTATAGAATTCGCTGGGGCATTTTATCATGTGATGAGCCATGGCAATAATGGCGATAAGATTTTCTTTGGCAAAAAGGGACAAGAAAGTTTTCTAAACGTATTAGATGAAGTGTGTCAGCGCACTGGCTGGATCGTTCATGCCTAGAACAATAAGCAAAGGGGTCCCACCTTCGGTATCTTAGGTGACAACTAGCCTTAGTAAATTCTCCTCCGTGCCTTCAGCACGGTCAAATTAAGGTATTCATTGTCCTAGGGGAAAAGCAAAGGGGTCAGAGAAAAGCAAAGGGGGAGAAAAGCAAAGGGGTCAGTCCTATAATTTAGAATTTAAGCATTAGTCAACGAAAAGCAAAGGGGTCAGAAAAGCAAAGGGGGCAGCAGAAAATCAAAGGGGGCAGTCCTATAATTTAGAATTAATGAGACCTTTCGTGTAGATAGAGCTTTTAAGCCCTTACAGATTAATCAGCACTAATCACAGCTGCCATCCAGTGAGGAAGATGGTTAGTCTTAAACTCTAATAAGGTGCCTTCTTCTTCGGCTACATTTACAGTTTCTATCACCCATTCTTCACTATCGCCTGAATTATCGAAAACGTATCCACGGTCTACGATCATTAGAGCCTTCGGAAGAAGTTTAATCGCTCTATTATAACGGCTGATAATTTTATCTTTAGGGACATCATGCCCACCCTTCAACACTCTTTTAGCCACGCGTGCTACATTGATCTTTGGGTCCTCTGTGGCGATAAAGTATAGGTAAGTTCTAAAGCCTTTTTCTTTAGCATGCAGAAGAAAGTGAACTTTACTCTCATGAGACATTACCGTTTCAAACGTAAAAGATATTCCATGCTCTAAATAATAGAAGCGCATTAGCTCTGCTATCATGGCAGCGTAATATGAATTGAGATCCTTTTGCTCTACTGAGACTAGACCGCCTACACATTTGATAGAAGGTAGCTTCATCTTTCGTTTCTCACAGACAACTTTGAATTCCTCTAGAAACTTAGCATCATCTAACTCTACTTTGAAATCAGCAAGTCGTATTCCAGCGCCCTCAAAAAGTTGTTTCTCTAGATCATCTGCATTCACATAGACACCAAGCCACCTCTTATTAACAATATTATTAAAGCAACTCTTCCCTGAACCATTAGGTCCTGCGAACATTCTCACTCTTGGAACTCTAGCCACAAGATAGTTAAGCTTTTAAAGAATACGTTTTCTTAGGATCCACTTTTATCCGCTCCGCTACCTTCTTTATTTTCTTACGACTACCATCAGAATAGATTTGATATAAGACACCGTCAACAACAGCCGTAACACCACCCTCAGAAGCCAAGGCTTCTTTATAGGCAGCACGGAAGGCTTTGCTAGCCAAACGTTCAATACGACTATTCACCATATCCACTGGCTCAGTCATCATGTCTCTTTTAGTCATGCCTCTATACTATTCAATAACCACTACGTTGTCAAATAATGTGTGATCACAAGAAAAGCAAAAGAGTCAGTCCTATAATTTAGAATATCATCGATAGCCCCTGACAATGGTAAACAGTTCTAAAGATTCAATTTATAATGTGTATTCCGTCCTGCTCCGATAACGTCCAACGCACCATTTACTAAGAGATCCTGTAAATCTCTTGTGGCAGTTGCTTTTGAGGTTTTTGTGATGCAGATGAATGGATTTAATCACAAATCCTACCTTCACTATCTGCTCGCAAGCCAGTCCATAGCTATACTCATCATAGACAACAAACAGTGAGTATTTCTAAATTGGGATAATCATGCTCTTTAACCACTTTATCAACTGTGCAGAAGAATTCGTCGAAGTAGAGTTTTAGGCTTTAAGAGATTTTTGATTAACATAATTACCAAAATCAAATAGACCTGATTTGGTAAGTCCATCTTTATTCAAAGAGCGGCAAAGTGCCACTTCTAGCCAGGCGAGTATTGTTGGTTCGTCAGATCTAATAGTATAGTTATAAATAATTTCGTTACTAAAATATTGTGTTTGACGAAAGTAAAAATTAGACATGGACCGGCGTGTTGAGTCAAAATCAGAAATAGATTTGCTCTCTAATCCATTGTCCTCTTCATGAGTATTAGGTTTAGGATAGATTTTTTTGCAAAAGAGCCACAGATAATTCTGTGTATCATTTATATTTTCCTCTAACTTATCGGTGTAACTATCAATTTCTTGGCTGAACATTACATGGGGCATTTCAAGAGGCATTCCAGCAGTAATTATCAAATTTTGTATACTTGAATAGGCTTCATCTTCGGATAGAGGTGGTTGTTCTCCTTTAAATTTTTCGTAGTAAATCTCTAGAGGATCCCAAAAATCTCTTCTTTGTTGTCTCAATTCATCCGTCGCTTCAATAAGGCCGCGAAGCTCATTATTATTAAAACGTTTGTCAATAAGCACGTCTCGGTCTTGTAACCGCTTCTCTGATTGCTTTGAACAACGCCATGAATGAAAAAATGTAAACAGTGCAATGATGGCAGCTATCGTAGAAGTAATTAAGCTATAAAGTTCATGAAATTCCATTTGTGTCCATGTTTTGTTGAGGTTTATAGGTGAATGAATTCTCTTAAAACTATGAAATTGACAGCTTGAAGTAAAGGCAGAAACGAAAAACCACAGGGGGGTGCAGTCCGTGATTTGTGAATCATCTGGTTTTGAGAACAGTTTTTCACGAGGCGCTCTGCTAGTGTTTGACTTTCTAAAGTGAGAGAAATGGACGTTCTTTTTGCTCCTCAATGCGCTTAAAAGTTAGGCTCTTTGATAAAGGTCAACCTCTCACCCGTGACTGGATGCTTGATCCTCAG
>CAKZNV010000098.1 GCA_937132085.1 uncultured Rubritalea sp.
GCAGAGCGAATCCCTACGACAACGCCTGGACAGAATCAGTCATAGGAACGATCAAGGCAGAGACATTACAGGGCGGAAGATTTGCTGATTACGAAGACGCTAAAACCGAACTTTTTGAATATATCGAAAGCTACTACAATCATCACCGCAAGCACTCATCCTTAGGCTATCAAAGCCCATCTAATTTCGAAAATAACTATTACAAAAACTAAACCAAAAGTGGTCCAAATAAACCTTGCACATCAGTATGCTTAATCTTAGTAAGCTCTCTGGGGCTCTCGGCATAGACAGTAAATCTATTAAGAGATACATTGATTTGTTAGAGGGGCTATATTTGTTGCGCACGCTACCAGCTTATTCCTCTAATATGGGAAAGCGTATTGTGAAATCAGCCAAAACTTACTGGCGAGACACTGGCTTGCTACACACTTTATCTGGTTTGGGTGATTTAGAGCAGGTGCTTGGACATCCTGTTTGTGGTTCATCTTGGGAGGGTTACTGTATTGAGCAAATTATCAATAAATTATCAAAAAATGTCCGATACAGTCATTATCGCACTCAAGCAGGAGCTGAGCTAGACTTGGTTCTTGAGTATCCCAATGGGGAAATTCACGCACTTGAGATTAAGCGCACATTATCTCCCAAAATAAGCCGAGGCTTCACCGAAAGTTTCACTTCAATTAAAGCTACGAAAGGGTTCTATATCATACCTAAAGGTGAGTCTTTCCCTTTGAACTCAACTACTACGGCGATGAATCTAGTTGATTATTTATCACTTCTTAAGTGAGAACTGCTGGCTAAATAATGCTAAGGCAACCTGGGCAGTTTTGGACGTAGTGCTTTGGTGCTTTTTCTATTAACTCTGGGTGGTAATCCTGAATACAGAGAGTTTTGTCGCCGAGAGTGTTTCTTGCGGCAAATGCGCAGCCTTTTGGTGGGTCTGTTAGGACAGGAGGGAGGCCTGGGATAGTATAGAGAGCTTCGCCTTTAGAGTGTGTGGCGGGAATCGATTTCAGTAGAGCTCGCGTGTAGGCGTGCATTGGATTGCTGAAGAGGGTGTCTGCTGGTGCATTCTCGACGATGCGTCCAGAATACATGACGTTGACGTGGTCACAGGCTTGCTTGACGACTGTAAGGTCGTGTGTGATGAGGACTACTGCTGTGCCTAGTTCGTTTTGGCGATCTTTGATGAGGTCGAGAACTTGCTTCTGAATGGTGACATCGAGAGCTGTGGTCGGCTCATCACAGATGAGTAGCTCAGGTCTGGTGATGAGGGCCATAGCGATCATGACTCTTTGACGCATTCCGCCTGAGAATTCATGTGGGTAGGACTGAATACGTTTTTCTGGCTCAGGGATTCCTACTTCTTCTAGGGCTTGGATAGCTCTGCGTAGAGCTTCCTTGCCTTTGATTCCTTCGTGGATTTCCAGTGGTTCCATGAGCTGGGTGGAAATTTTAAGGTAAGGGTTAAGCGATGTCATCGGATCTTGGAAGATCATTGAGATTCGCTTGCCTCGGATAGAACGAAGTTTCTTTTCTGATGCTTGGAGTAGGTCTATGCCGTCGAAGATGGCTTTGCCTGAGTGGATTCTTCCTGGAGGCTGAGGGATGAGTCCTAGCAGTGAGTAACAAGTTACAGACTTACCTGAGCCTGATTCACCGACGATACCTAGAGTCTGGCCTTTCTCTACTGAGAAGGATACTTCTTCTACAGCATGGACGATTCCATTTCTGGTGTGAAATCTCGTAGTGAGGTTGCTGACGTCTAGGATCGGTGATGTGGCCATGTCTGGATATTGAGCAGATATTGCGTAGAGTGAAAGCTTCTATTTCTTCGCTCTCTTATCCATAGACTGGATGTAGCTGAGAAGATCTGAGAATTCCTTAAGGGTGAGCTTGTCACAGAGGTGGTGGCTCATCATGTCCGGTCCAGGTGCGATGCTTTTCACTTTCGTAGCATCGAGTTTGGTAGGGATGCCTGCGATGTTGTGTAGGACGATTTCCTTAGCGTCTTTACTAACGATGGTTCCGAGTTGCACAGATCCATCTTGCATGGTGATGTTCACCCAACTTGGTGCGATGGATGCGCTTGGCTTGATGATGGCTTCAGCAATATCTCCACGCTTAGCGAGTCCTAGTTTAGCTAGGTCAGGGCCTTTGACAGGCTCATTGAGGTTGGTGTTGTGGCATGAGACACAGCCTACTTTAGTGATGATTTTTGCGCCTCGTTTAATTCCGCCTTTGGTTTTGCTTTTCTTGGAGTTTACGTGCAAGACGACATCTTCGATTGAGATGTCCTTCATCTTTTTCACTGTTTCTTCTTTCTCAATTGGTCTTGGGTTGAGTTCTGGAACGTATGACTTGTTGAGTTGCAGGTTATTTCTAAACGGTATCTTGGCTGGTTCTGGAAGAGTCTTGTAGTAATCTGTGATGAATGCTGAGATCTTGTCAGTAGATGACCAATCAACAGGATAGTAGTATGGACCCTCTGGCTTAGGACGAGTGTTCCACCATGTGGAGCCGTCATAGTCGATTTCCTTCTGGTGAAGTCTTACGAGTGTGAGGGCGATTGGGTATTTGAGCTCAGAGTCTTTTCCTGCTGCTGCGATGAGGGCGTCAACGATCTTGTCTGAGTGCATGAACTTCATGACCGCAAGCGCTGCTTGCTCTTGGTTTAAGTCGCCAGAGTTTAGCGCCTTAATGAGTGCGTCTTCTGCGTTGAGAGCGATGAGAGCTTGTCTGGCTATGTGTGGTAGCAAGATAGCTGAGTTAGGAGTAGAGTGAGTCTTACCTGCTCCTCCTGGTGGGTTTTTAGATACGCTGAAGCTGACAGTTCCTTTAGGGTTTGTGAGTCTTGCTGTAGCGGTAAAGCGGACAGCTCCTTTTGGTAGACGGTAGCTAATCATGCTTTTAGCGTGAGAGCCAATGCCAGTCTCTGCGTTGCCCTTAGAGTCCTTGAGAGCTTTACCAGTGCAGTCTTTATTGATGAGAGTTTTGCCCCAGCTTTGACTTGCCTTTTGCCACTTCATTTTAGTGAGATCCTTCACCTTGCCGTTTTTCATGGTGATCTTAGGATTGATCCATGCGATGTGGTCGCTGCCGTCATTTTCTCCTGCATTTGCTATAAGGAATAGCTCAGTGAATTGGTTGATGTTGACATCGATCTGGACTGATTCAGTTCCAGTGATTTTCTTAGATTGAAATTCAGGTTTAGCGCTTTGCTTGATGACTTTCGGTGGGTTTGCCTTAGCGATGAGAGCTGGGGCTGCTGATTTATCACCGATACGACCGAGGGCAACTGCTGCGGCTACTTGGACACGTGGGTTCTTATCATCGAGAGCTTTTATCACGAGCGCGAGGTCTGCTGATTGGGCTAATTCCTTTCTGTCAGCCATGCAGCGGATCGCATGTTCTCTGAGTTCGTCTGCTTTTGAAATTTCAGCTAGTGCTGCCTGTGAGTCTTTTCCTCCTAACTGGGCTAGAGTGTATATGGCTGCAGCTTTAGATTCGAGGCTGGCGCCATTGTGTGTTGTGATCTGCTGTAGATTGGCAAGCATTGACTTGTCATTGCGGCGAAGGATCTCTTGCTGAGCGTAGGTGCGCATGGTGGCACTTTCAGAGATGATTGATGCTACGAGGTCTTTTGCTGAGAGAGCTTTGAGGTCTGGGAATGCTTTATATGTCCAGCCTTTAGGTTTAACGATAGAGACGAAGCCTTTGTTAGGGTTGCCGCTGTAGCCAGCACCGTCCCAAGCTGCGATATACATTCTTCCTGATCCATCGACATCAAGGTCTGCCACCTGTGATGATCTGATGAAACCCTCAGGTTTGTTAGTGAATGAAGATCCATCTGGTGAAAGTCTGTGAATGTAGATCTGAGAGGTTCCCCAATCTGCCATCATTGCAGTGTTGTTATATTTTGCAGGCCAGCCTGGCTCTTGGAAGAAGAGGTTTCCTGTGCCTGAGCCAGATCCATATTCACCGAGTGCTGGGATCATGTCTTCAGGGAAATTAGTGTAGAGGCTTGGGTATCCGTATTCTCCAGATTGCATGTAATGGCTGAATCTTACCCACCAGCCTACGCCGTCATTGGTGTTTTCACGAGTGAAGACGTTCATGAAGGGGTCGATCGCTACATCATAGACGTTTCTTGTGCCGTGGATAAAGGTTTCGAGCTCGCTGCCATCAGGTCGGACACGAACGATGCCTCCGCCATGCATGCTTAGCTTCTTGCCATCTGTGCCTGCTGCATCAATGAAGCCGAAGTCACCTACTGAGATGTAGATCCAGCCATCGATTCCGAGGCGGATGTTGTTAGTAGAGTGGTCTGTGCCACGGGATTTGAGGTAGATAGGGTTGCCGATGTCTGTGACTAGCGGCTTGGCTGCTCCATCAGCAACACCGTCGTTATCTGCATCTACGAATACTGAGAGCTGCTGAGTATAGATTTTGCCATCCGCATCCTGTGTGCAGTGAAGGCAGTAAATTTTATCGCCAATAGAAATAAGTCCACGTGGGTTATCTACTTTAGCGAAAACTGTGTGTTTGTCAGCTTTTCCATCGTTGTTTGTGTCTACTAGTCTGACGATCTCACCGAGGTTTGACTTCTTGCCTAGTGAGCCTTGTTTATCTACGCCTACGAAAACTTCTCCAGTAGGTGCTGCGCAGATGACTGCTGGGCATGGAGTTATGTCGGGTCCTGCGAAAATGTTAGTTTCTAGGTCGGAAGGGACAGTGGTGTTGCCAGCTAAGCCTATGCCTACAAGTAGGGTTGATACGAATGAACAGATGGAAAAATTCTTCATGAAGTTAATACTAAGATAGCTCACTGATCTATCAAGAAATCTTTCCGTAATTGCAGCTCATTTTAGATAAATCATTTGGCTGAGGTCTGTTATACAGCAATTTATTTAAAAATAATGCAGGAATACCACGCATATGAGCTTGCTATATTAGTAATATTGAGTTAACCCGCCGTGCGCTTGTTTTTAGCCACTGCATAAAAAACGAAAAGAACTGACAAGCGAGGAACTTAAATGCGGTGGGTCTTTTCACTACAAATGCTTATCTGAATTAAGGTAAGTGATACAAATATAATGATTAACGAACTAATTAAAGAAATGGTAGACGCTGGCGTTCATTACGGACACCAGACTCGCAAGTGGAATCCAAAAATGAAGCCTTACCTCATGAAGGACAAAGGTGGAATCTACATCATCGACCTCGAGAAAACAGTAGCATGTCTTGATAAGGCATCTGACTATCTCACTGAGCTCGCTGGTAAAGGCAAGAAGATCCTCTTCGTAGGATGTAAGCGCCAAGCGCAAGACGCAGTGAAGGAAGCAGCTCTCGCAGCTGGTCAATTCTTCGTTAATCACCGTTGGTTGGGTGGCACACTCACTAACCTTACAACAATCCGCCGTTCAGTAGAGCGTCTCAAGTATCTTGAAGACATCGAAAAGCAGCCTGAGTTCAAAGCAATGTCTAAGAAGGAGCTATCAGCTCTCGGACGTGAGCGTGAGAAGCTTTTCCGTAACCTCGACGGTGTTCGTGGCATGGAGAAACTCCCTGATGCAATCGTTATCGTAGACTCAGCTCGTGAGACAATCGCAGTAGCTGAAGCTCGTAGACTTAACATCCCAGTGATCGCTATCGTTGATACTAATGCTGATCCAGCAAAAGTTGACTACCCGATCCCAGGAAACGACGACGCTATCCGTTCAATCCGCATCATTCTTCAGAACCTTGTGGATTCAATCGTTGTAGCTGCTAAGGCATAATTTTTCGCAACTAATTTAATAACTTATCAAAACAATGGCTATTACAGCATCAGCAGTTTCAGAACTGCGTAAATTGACAAGTGCAGGCATGATGGCTTGTAAGAAGGCTCTTACTGAAACTAACGGCGACCTTGAGGCTGCTGCTAAACTTCTCCGCGAAAAAGGTGAAGCAAAGCGTAGTGACAGAGCTGACCGTGAAACATCAGAAGGCATCGTAGCAACATTCGTGTCAGCAGACGCTAAGACAGGTGTTCTCGCAGTGATCAACTGTGAAACAGACTTCGTAGCTAAGAACGAAGCCTTCCAGGCATTCGTAGCTGAACTCGTTGAAGCTATCGCTAACAGCACAGCAGCAACTCCTGAAGAGGCTGGTGCAGTTGCTTTCGGTGAAGGGACTATCGAAAACGCACTCGGAGCTAAGTTCTCTGAGCTCGGTGAAGTAATCAAAATCTCTAGCCTAGCTCGTTTCGAGACTTCAGGTGAAGGAGCTATTGCTTCATACATCCACATGGGTGGTAAAGTAGGTGTTCTTCTCGAAGTAGCTTGTGAAAATGCAGCTACTGCATCTTCAGCAGACTTCGCTACACTTCTTAAGGACGTCACGCTTCACATCGCTGCTGCTAACCCAGCTGGCCTTTCACGTGATGACATCGACGGAACAGTAGTTGAAGAAGAGAACGAGATTAACCGTAAGCAACTTCTTGCTGACGGTAAGCCTGAGTCTATCATCGACAAGATCCTCATCGGTAAGATCAACAAGTTCTACAGCGAGCAGGTGCTTACTGAGCAGTCATTCGTAAAAGACCCTGACCTCAGCATCTCTAAGCTTCTAGCTTCAAAAGGCAAAGACCTTAGCGACACGCTCACAATCAAGCGTTTCGAAAGATTCAGCATCTAATCTGACTTCAGATTTAAAACATTTCAAACCTTCATCCATTCAGTTGGGTGAAGGTTTTTTTAGTTATCCAATATCGATTAGCGGTAGTTTCTTAGTTTCCCTGTCTGGTCTTAAGTTCGAATCAGTAAATTAGACGTGTATTTTTCTAGGCTGTATTATTAGATGCATCCGTCGTCTAACAAAAGCGAATAAATTTGGCTGTGG
>CAKZNV010000099.1 GCA_937132085.1 uncultured Rubritalea sp.
GCTAGAGCCATGTAGAACGCATATTCGAAGTCAGTCAGTCCCACTTCCTCAGCCTCCTTGTCGGAGTTGCGGATTTCCTTCCCCATCTCGATCAGTTCTTGAATCACTTCCGCTGCGGTGAGGACATTGTTCTGATACTTTCTGATTGTGCTTTCTAGCATTTCAGAAAGCTTCTTGCTCTGCATGGCATTGCGAGTTGTTCGAGCCTTGATTTCGTCATTGAGAAGCTTTTTGAGTAGTTCGATAGAGAGGTTCTTTTGCTCCATGCCTCGCACCTCCTCCATGAACTCATCAGAGAGAATGGAGATGTCAGGCTTCTTGATCCCTGCGGAGTCGAAGACGTCAATCACGCCATCGCTCACCACAGCTTTGTCGATGATTTGGCGAACCGCAGACTCAAATTGCACATCGCTCTGACCTCCGCCTTCACCACCACCTCCTTCAAATTTAGCCAGTCTCGCCTTCACGGCCTGGAAGTAGGAAACCTCCTCTTTCACCGCCATGGCATCTTCACTTGGGATAGATAAAGCAAATGCTTTTGATAGTGCGTTTACCTCCTTGCAGAATCGGTTGCTACCATCATCCAGACCAAGAATGTGCTCTTGTGTTTCAAGGAGCATCACCATTTTACGACGGGTATCCGCCTGAAGGTATTCTTTGTAATTGTAGCCATGGAGAAGTTGAGCCACAACTTCGAGTTTTTCCTTCATCACAGCAATAGCTTCAGCCTGGTCAAAGGTAGGCTTCCCTTTTCCTCCGCTCTCGGTATAGGTCGCAAGAGCTTCTTTGAGTGAGGTCGATATACCTAGATAATCTACCACAAGACCACCTTCCTTGTCTTTATAAACTCGGTTTACTCGGGCGATAGCCTGCATCAGGTTGTGTCCCTTCATTGGCTTATCCACATAGAGAGTATTCAGGCAAGGGGCATCGAAGCCAGTGAGCCACATATCCCTGACGAGCACGACCTCCAGTGGGTCGTTAGGGTCTTTGATTCGGTCTGCTAGGTTTCTTCGGTCTTCCTTACTTGTGAAATGCTTCTGCCACTCCTCTGGATCAGAGCTTGAGGAAGTCATGACGACTTTTATTTTCCCTTTTCTCAGGTCGCTATCATGCCAGTCGGGACGGAGCTTGATGACTTCCTCATACATATCCACGGCAATGCGTCGGCTCATGCAGACATACATTGCTTTCCCTTCTTGGGTTTCTTGCCTTGCTTCAAAGTGGTTGATGAAGTCCTCGGCTACAGCTGCGAGGCGGTTAGGGTGTCCTACTATTGCTTCCAGCTGCGTCCACTTCGCTTTAGTCTTTTGGGTTTGCGTTGTTTCCTCACCCTCGGTGAGTTGCTCGAACTCACTATCCACCTCATCGATTTTGTCTTCGTTGAGGTTCAGCTTAGCAAGACGACTTTCGTAATAAATTCGCACGGTAGCTCCGTCCTCTACGGCTTGTTCAATGTCATAGACGTCGATATAGTTTCCAAAAACAGCTGGAGTAGAAGCATCATCGCGTTCGATAGGTGTCCCTGTAAACCCGATGAAGCTGGCATTCGGTAGACCATCACGAAGGTATTTGGCAAAGCCATATCGTAAGACAGCCTCATCTCCTTTTTCGATTGTTTTGGCTGCGAACCCATACTGAGATCGGTGGGCTTCATCCGCCATTACGATGATATTACGACGACCTGAAAGCTCATCATAGACCGTTTTTCCTTCCTCTGGGGCAAACTTCTGAATCGTGGTGAAAATAATTCCTCCTCCTTCTGTCTGGAGAAGTTCACGGAGATGATCTCTGTCTTGGGCTTGGATGGGGTCTTGACGGAGTAGCTGCTTACAGCCTGCAAACGTGTCGAAGAGCTGCTGGTCTAGGTCGTTACGGTCAGTGAGGACGACGACTGTAGGGTTATTCAAGGCTAGCACCACTTTCCCTGTGTAGAATACCATAGAGAGCGATTTTCCAGATCCTTGAGTGTGCCAGACTACTCCCGCTTTTTGGTCACCTGAAGGCTGATCTTTCACCGTAGGTAGATTTCCATAAGCTACGGGGTCTTCGTGCATCCCATTTGTGGTAGCGGTCGCTCTGAGCGTGGATTTCACAGCCTGATTTACTGCATGGAATTGGTGGTAGGCTGCTACCTTTTTCACCGTTTCTACCTGCACTAGTCCATTCTCGTCTTCAGTTTGTGATTTTTCAAATACGGTAAACTGCTTGAGGAGATCGAGCAATACGTCTGGACGTAGCATCCCACGAATCAGGGTTTCGATCTGAGGCACAGTGCTTTCATCCTCACGGACACCATCAACGGTTTTCCACCGCATGAAGCGTGAAAATCCAGCGGTCAGTGATCCAGCACGAGCTTCGATGCCGTCGGAGGCTACAAGTAGGGCATTTGTATAAAAGAGCTGAGGAACTGCTGCTTTGTAGTTCTGGAGCTGAGTGTAGGCTTTCTGAACAGTAGCTTGTTCGTCGGCTGGGTTTTTGAGTTCTATCACCACCAGGGGGAGTCCATTCACTAGAATCACCACATCGGGACGCTTAGTGACCACCGTTCCACGTTGTGAAGCGGAAACAGTGAATTGATTGGTAACCTCAAGGCGGTTGTTGAGAGGGTTTTCGTAATCGATCAACTGAACCAAGTCACCACGCATCTCACCATCTACTTGATACTCTACAGTGACACCTTCCGTCACGTAGCGATGGAACTCTTCGTTATTTTCCAGCAAGTTCTGGCTAGATGGAGCCGTGATCTTCCTCAAAGCCTCTTCGCGAGCTTGTTCAGGAATGTTGGGGTTCAATAAAGTCACCACCTCCCGCAGAGCATCACTGACGATGACTTCTTCTGGATTCTGACGGTTCAGTTCCTCAGGAGAGACAAATCGATAGCCCTGAGATTCTAATACTTCGAGACAGAAGTCTTCGACGGTGGATTCTGTGATTCTTTGAGACATGGTTTAAAAGTTACGTTTTATTTGAGCTACTGCGGCTCGGAATACCTGCATGGTGATAGCAACGGTTTCTTTGGTAGGATGAAAACCTGATGCTTTTTGTTGGTATGGGTGAATGTAGTTACGGAAGTCACGGAGAGCGTGACTATGTCTTTTCACATCGAGATCGATCCAATTAGTTTCATAGGCCACCTCAATAAGGCTGGCTAAATTCCACTGAGGAAACTTCTTCGGGTTACCATTTTCATCCTTAGGGCTGGATTTAGATTGATTGAATTCTCTTGGATTAGAGCTAGCAACGCCCAGTAGAATAGCTTCGAGCAAGCTACCTGTCATGATCACAGCTGAGAGGTAAGCTCCAGCTCGTTCACACGATGCCACTTCTTGCCACCGAGCTTGCATAATATCGATGAA
>CAKZNV010000100.1 GCA_937132085.1 uncultured Rubritalea sp.
GCTAGAGCCATGTAGAACGCATATTCGAAGTCAGTCAGTCCCACTTCCTCAGCCTCCTTGTCGGAGTTGCGGATTTCTTTCCCCATCTCGATCAGCTCCTGAATCACTTCAGCTGCGGTGAGAACATTGTTCTGATACTTTCTGATCGTGCTTTCTAGCATCTCAGAGAGTTTTTTGCTCTGCATGGCATTACGAGTTGTTCGTGCCTTGATTTCATCATTGAGAAGTTTTTTGAGTAGTTCGATAGAGAGATTCTTTTGCTCCATCCCTCGCACCTCCTCCATGAACTCGTCAGAGAGAATGGAGATGTCAGGTTTCTTGATTCCTGCGGAGTCGAAGACGTCAATCACACCATCGCTCACCACCGCTTTGTCGATGATTTGGCGAACAGCAGACTCAAACTGCACATCGCTTTGACCTCCGCCATCGCCACCACTGCCTTCAAATTTAGCGAGTCTCGCTTTCACTGCTTGGAAGTAGGAAACCACCTCTTTGACTGCCATGGCATCTTCACTTGGGATAGATAGAGCAAATGCTTTTGATAGTGCGTTTACCTCTTTGCAGAATCGATTGCTTCCATCATCGAGACCAAGAATATGCTCCTGAGTCTCAAGTAGCATCACCATTTTACGACGAGTGTCTGCCTGAAGGTATTCCTTATAATCGTATCCATGTAGGAGCTGAGCCACAACTTCGAGTTTTTCCTTCATCACAGCAATAGCTTCAGCCTGGTCAAAGGTTGGTTTTCCTTTTCCTCCACTCTCGGTATAGGTCGCAAGAGCTTCTTTGAGTGATGTCGAGATACCTAGATAATCTACTACAAGACCACCTTCCTTGTCTTTATAAACTCGGTTCACACGAGCAATTGCCTGCATTAGGTTATGCCCCTTCATGGGCTTATCCACATAGAGCGTGTTCAGACAAGGGGCATCGAAGCCTGTGAGCCACATATCTCTCACGATGACGATTTCCAGAGGGTCGTTAGGGTCTTTGATTCGATCTGCTAAGTTTCTTCGGTCTTCCTTACTTGTGAAATGCTTCTGCCACTCCTCTGGGTCAGAACTTGAGGAAGTCATCACGACTTTAATTTTCCCTTTTCGGAGATCACTATCATGCCAATCAGGACGGAGCTTGATGATTTCCTCATACATGTCCACAGCAATGCGCCGGCTCATGCAGACATACATAGCTTTCCCTTCTTGGGTTTCTTGTCTTGATTCAAAGTGGTTGATGAAGTCCTCGGCTACAGCAGCGAGGCGGTTAGGGTGTCCTACTATTGCCTCCAGCTGCGTCCACTTAGCCTTAGCCTTTTGAGTTTGCGTGGTTTCTTCTCCCTCGGTGAGCTGCTCGAACTCGCTATCCACCTCATCGATTTTGTCCTCGTTGAGGTTTAGCTTAGCGAGTCGGCTTTCGTAATAGATTCGGACGGTTGCTCCATCCTCGACGGCTTGTTCAATGTCATAGACATCGATATAGTTCCCAAAAACAGCGGGAGTAGAAGCATCATCGCGTTCGATAGGCGTTCCTGTGAACCCGATGAAGCTGGCGTTCGGCAATCCGTCACGAAGGTATTTGGCAAAGCCATATCGCAATACAGCCTCGTCTCCTTTTTCTATCGTTTTTGCTGCGAACCCATACTGTGAACGGTGAGCTTCATCCGCCATCACGATAATGTTACGACGGCTTGAAAGCTCATCATAGACCGTCTTGCCTTCCTCTGGAGCAAACTTCTGAATCGTGGTGAAAATAATTCCTCCGCCTTCCGTTTGTAAAAGATCCCTTAGGTGGTCTCTATCCTGAGCTTGCACCGGGTCTTGACGGAGCAATTGCTTGCAGCCCGCGAATGTGTCGAAGAGCTGTTGGTCGAGATCATTTCGGTCGGTGAGAACGACTACCGTAGGGTTGTTTAATGCGAGCACTACCTTTCCCGTGTAGAATACCATGGAGAGCGACTTTCCTGAGCCTTGGGTGTGCCAGACGACACCTGCTTTTTGATCACCCTCTGGCTGATCTTTGACTGATGGTAAATCTCCGTAGGTAGTTGGATCTTCATTTACTGCATTGCTAGAGGCTGTCGCTCGAAGAGTTGATTTGACAGCTTGATTCACTGCATGAAATTGGTGGTAGGCGGCTACCTTTTTCACCGTTTCTACCTGCACCAGACCATTTTCGTCTTCGGTCTGAGATTTTTCAAACACGGTAAACTGCTTGAGGAGGTCGAGCAATACGTCTGGACGTAGCATCCCACGAATCAGGGTTTCGATCTGTGGCACGGTGCTTTCATCTTCACGGATACCATCAACGGTTTTCCACCGCATGAAGCGAGAAAACCCTGCGGTCAGTGATCCAGCACGAGCCTCGATGCCGTCGGATGCTACCAGTAGGGCGTTAGTATAAAAAAGCTGAGGAACTGCTGTCTTGTAGTTCTGGAGCTGAGTGTAGGCTTTCTGAACAGTAGCTTGTTCGTCGGCTGGATTTTTGAGTTCTATCACCACCAGAGGGAGCCCATTCACTAGAATCACCACGTCGGGACGCTTGGTAACTACTGTTCCTCGTTGTGATGCTGAAACAGTGAATTGGTTGGTAACTTCAAGGCGGTTGTTGAGAGGGGTTTCGTAATCGATCACCTGAACCAAATCACCACGAATCTCACCATCCACTTGATACTCTACAGTGACTCCTTCTGTCACATAGCTGTGAAACTCTTCATTGTTCTCTAGCAGATTCTGGCTAGATGGAGTCATGATCTTTCTCAAGGCTTCTTCGCGTGCTTGTTCTGGAATATTGGGATTCAGTAAAGTCACCATCTCACGCAGAGTGTCACTGACGATGACTTCTTCTGGATTCTGACGGTTCAGTTCCTCAGGGGAGGCAAATCGATAGCCCTGGGCTTCCAAGACTTCGAGGCAGAAGTCTTCGACGGTGGATTCTGTGATTCGTTGGGACATGGTTTAAAAGTTACGTTTTATTTGAGCTACTGCGGCACGGAAGACCTGCATGGTGATTGCAACAGTTTCTTTGGTAGGATGAAAACCTGATGCTTTTTGTTGATATGGGTGAATGTAGTTACGGAAGTCACGAAGAGCGTGGCTGTGTTTTTTGACATCGAGATCGATCCAATTAGTTTCATGGGAAACCTCAATAAGGCTGGCTAAATTCCACTGAGGAAACTTCTTCGGGTTACCATTCTCATCCTTAGGGCTGGATCTTGATTGATTGAATTCTCTCGGGTTAGAGCTAGCAACGCCCAGTAGAATAGCTTCGAGCAAGCTACCTGTCATAATCACAGCTGAGAGGTAAGCTCCAGCTCGTTCACACGATGCCACTTCTTGCCACCGAGCTTGCATAATATCGATGAA
>CAKZNV010000101.1 GCA_937132085.1 uncultured Rubritalea sp.
CGCATACGCTTGTAATACATCATCAGCGTCTTAGGGAGTGGTGGTTGCTCTGGATCATGGAGAAATGCCTCTGCATTGACACCCATGTTATAAAGGTCTTTGAATCGTTCGTCACGCTGAGGAACAGGATCGTAGACGTAGGCTGTCGCTGAATACAGCTTCGCTGGTAGTGTGGCACTTTTCTCACCAGTGCCGTCGATCCCACCTGCTGCTTCTAAAATGGCATCAAGAGTCGTCGACCAGTCAGCTAGTGAAGCCGCGTCTTCTATGATGCAGCTTACCGCTTTAGCACCATAGTCAGCGATATCCTTCATCTCGATGAGTGCATGACGCAAAACTCGGAACGTAGGGTGCTCAAATAATCGGTTTGTCTCATCGATCTGCTGACTAAGTGCCGCAACGAGAGCTGGCACAGCCTTTTCATACAGACCATAAACCAGTGCTTCTGTAGTAGGTGCGTTCTGAATTTCATCGAAAAATAGTTCTAATCCTGCATGTGGAGCATCATCTAAACCATAAGGAGGCTCACGCATCTCACGCACACGCGTTGCAAATGGCTCAACATGCTCGATACATAGGTGAGCATGCATTGAGTAAGCCATCTTCAGTTCATAGACAGGCTCAGCGGTGATGCGGCTAGTAAAGATCTTGTGTAGGCGGTTGAGAGCATAGTGAGCATACTTCATACGCTCCACTGCTTCAGCAACAGTGAGACCAGTTTCGAGCGCAGTTTGAACAGGCATGAGGTCTACAATAGGTGGAAGCCCTTTGTAGCCAGTGTAGGTATCGATATTTGGTTTAGACATGGTTTGCGTTGGTTGAATGTTTGCGAAGGAGATTTAATTGCCTCCTTCGAGTTGAGAATAGAATAATGATGCAGCTCTGCTAAATTCACTACGTCGATTTTTTCTTATAGTGATACTATATTGTCATTTTTTTGTGGTCTTAGTTAGGTTTGTTGTGATGTATTGAGCTTTTTTTGCTTATGTGGTCTTCTTAGTAAACCTCTAAAAGTGTCTAACATTCTTATGAATCCTTAGTAAGATCATTCAATCAATGAGTGTAGAGAGATCGAGTG
>CAKZNV010000102.1 GCA_937132085.1 uncultured Rubritalea sp.
GTCACCACATGAGGTGAATAAGAATGAGCTAGCTACTAGGCTAGATGCGATAATATGTTTCATAATATAGGTTGTTAATATTTGTATGGAATTGTTGCTAAAGGTGCTAAAAGATCATTCTCAGACCACCCCCTTATGCACTATATGAAAAAGAAAGAGGGGAACAAGATTAATTCGAATGAATCGAGCTGCCTGCGGCTCTGGGCTTTTTGAGAAGCTCTAGGTAACTCGCCATATAGCCCACGTCGTCATTGCCTAGGGGTGTGCAGAAGCTCCAGACTTTGGAAATGATGGTATCGGTGGACATGTTGGGTAGTTATTGGTTAATCGTGAATGGTTAATTGGGAAAAGCTTTAAAAGCGCGATGGATAAAGAGTTCGTATTTTTGATAGTTTTCTTATGTGAGAAAATGTGTGTTTCTAGGAAATTAAATCGTTAAATTGTGACCCTCTAGTATTTGTGGAGGAATCTGGAAATTGAAAAATTAACAATGTCCGCAATTATGTCCGTAAATAGATCTAGTTTTACTATGTAAGTATCTAATTATTAGTTTATTGTGTTTTTTGTGTTTTTTGTGTTGTGGTTTTAGCTTTAGGGAAATGTCCGTAAACAATTAAATAATGTTCGTAAGTTCTTTGAGAGCTGACTAGTAGGTTCTAATTCTCTTTAGGGGCATGTAGTTTTAAGCTGATATAAGCAAAGCTATATGAAATAAAGGTATTGGATGAAATCGGTGGACATAGGAAAGTTTAAAAGTTGAAGTATAAAGTTAGTTTGATGTTCTAGCTAGCGGTTGCCTCAGCTCAATTGTGAACGCAGTGCGTTCACAAAGTTGCAACTGTGTTGCTTAGACAACCTCTTCTTTTTGTGAAAGTTCTAGGAATTCGTGGAGTTTCTTTTGTAGGAGCGCTTTATCAGGAAGCTTGGTTTCGTATTGGGCTATGAGGCTAGGGGAGAGTGAGCGGCTGAGGGCGTATTCTACTACTTCATCGTCTTTTGATGCGCAGAGTAGTAGCCCGATGCTAGGGTTCTCGTGCTCTTTCTTGATGTCTCGGTCTAGTGCTTCGAGGTAGAAGTTCAGTTTGCCGAGGTGTTCTGGCTCGAAGCGACTTACTTTCAGCTCGATGGCGACTAAGCAATTCAACTCTCGATGGAAAAAGAGAAGATCTAGGGCGAAGTCTTGCTTCCCAACCTGGATAGGGTGTTCTGAGCCGATAAAGCAAAAATCACGGCCAAGTTCGGTGAGAAATTTGCGGAGGTGTTTTAGTAATCCTTTGTGTAAGTCAGCTTCAGAATGCTCATCGTCGAGACCTAGAAACTCTACTACATAGCTATCTCGAAATACCTGACCAGCACCAGAATGAAGTTCTCGCACCGCTGGTGCGATTTGTGGTGGAGATAGGATCTTCCTCTCGAATAAAGCTGCCTTAAATTGCCGATCTAGCTCTCTTCTGCTCCATCCTTCCTGAGCGGTAAGTTGGAGATAGAATTCTCGTTCTTCTGCTGACTTTGCCTGCCCTAGGATAAGTAGGTTAGATGACCAAGGTAATTGTCGCACCAGTGGTGCGAGTTTTTCATTGTGTCGATAAGTTTCGTGAAATTGACGCATTCGCCAGAGATTAGATGCTGAGAATCCCTTTATACCAGGCTCCGTTCTTTTCAAGAAATTGGCAAGCTCTGTCACTGTGCCTCGTCCCCATTCAGCCAGTTCCACCTTGTGACTGAGTATTTTTCCAATTTCCCAATACAGGTCAATTAACTCCGTGTTCACCGCACGCACCACACGAGCACGACGATCTTGAATCAGCTTCGCTATTTCTGCGAAGCTATTAGGTTCGGATGGTGTGAGGTCTTTGTTCATTCTGTTCTTAAAGTTTCTTAAGGCGTTATTTTGATTGGAGCTAGTAATACCTGATAGTCCTTACTTCTAATGTCTGAAACAGCTCTATGAAGGTTGTATTTGGCGAAGTAGCTCAAATTATTAGGGTAATCTTGGAGCTGGGCGTCAGTGATTGCCATAGCTATTACAATTGTTTCTCCTCTTGCTCTTGTTCCATCAAAACTTGTTGGAAATTTCTCTTGGCATCGTTCTCGAAACTCTTGGTAATCAGCATAGGTGACCGCAGCGGTTGTAGCCTGTAGAAAAAGGTAGGTAGCTTTACTTGCCCATGTCTTTTTTACATGAATAAATCGAGCTTCAGTTGGGTCATAGAGATCACATAGTTCAATACGTGAATGCCCTTGGATTGTTACACATTGCCTATCCATGAGATCCCATTGCTCCTGTTGTGCTATTACTGCGTTATATTCCTGCTCGTCTGTATGATTCCAGTCAGGCATGTAATCTCTATCTATAGGTATATTGGAGATTTGTTCGTCAATATAGCTCTTAACATCATCAAGAATATGAATCCATTCCGAGTCTAGCTTGAGGTAAGAATCTGTTCCAATCTCTGTATCAAACGTAATGTTTCTCTGAAACGACTTAATTTGACTGATCAACGTATCGTCATCGTTATAGGCTAGAACACGGGCTTTATTAAGGACTTCGGAAGCCGAAGTGATACCTTCAGCTATAAGTAAATCACGCATACTTACTAAATCAAAATCTTCTAGTTCTATTGTTTTTCGTTGGCATTTAACTATGAATTTAGCAGCGTGAACTTGGTCTAGCACATCTGGGAAGTCGAGATAAAGAGAATCACGAGATCCATTATTCTCCCAAAAATCTGTAAAAGTATCGTGAAGCTGTTCTTCTAGAGTTTCGATAGTTTCTTCATCGGATACAATTTCAAAAGTCTTAGGGATGTTGACGCGCTCATCTCGTTCTAGAATTTCTTCAATCTCAGAAAAGACGTCTTCTAGAGAGTTCACTGACTTTATAGTGCGTAAAACCAATGAAGAACGTCCGCTAATAGTAAAGGTTCTCCCTTCGAATTCACCCTTTCCCTGAAGGAGTTTTAGCATTCTGTTATAATTGTCTGAATCGTGTGCAGGATCGTATGCTTGAACAGTTCGGAAAACTTGTCTCACGGAACCTCGTAATGGCTTTTGGTTTAATGATGCAATATCATCATCACTTATCATTCTAACAGCAACCTGTAATCCGAAGTCTTGCTCGGCAAAGTCTTTGAGCCCATGATATCCACTACCTCCAGCTAGAGCGTAGAGATGATCACCTTTCTGCTGGAGTAAGATGAAGCTATTAGTAGAATTTTTAATTTGTAGATTTTCAGAGAGCAGTGGAGCCAAGTAGTGTTTCCATTGAGGTTCTTTTTCTGCTGTTTTAATCCACAGCCTTTTCCCTTCTTCGGATAGTTTTTCTTTATAGCCTGCAGGGGTTATATCATCAATTGAAAATCCGCTACGGATTTTATAAACTACAATTCTATGGGTCTTGGGCTTTGGCATGATTAAACAAGTTTGCCTGAAAAGGCTTTTTTGAGGATGGATTGGCGGAGGGCTTGGGATTGGGTTAGGGAGTGGGTGATCTCTTTTTCGTTCTGCTCTATGGCGGTGAATTGTTCGTCGAGGAGACGGACGATTTCTTGTTGCTCGGGGAGAGGTAAAATAGTTGAATGGGTTTGCCTAATTGTTCTCATTGATAATTCAGCGAGATCTGACGTATTAGAAAATGATGTCATACTTGCATCATCTGTCGTGAATTTGAATAAATATGGTTCCATTCAATTATCGAGTGTAGTCAGATTTGAGGTCTTGAATTAGCCATTCCAACCTTTGGCGAGCTTTGGATATTAGTTCAGTGTATGACTGAATAGTAATAGAGCCTTGATCATTCTGAGCTGTAACACCGCTGTCTCTTCCCTTGCCGAGAAGTAGGATTTCAATTCTATCTAGCTGGGGTTGAAGGTCATCTCTGTATTCAAGAGCTTGGCTTTCATGTTTTCTTTTGATTAGAAGACTTGGACGCTTGAGTTCAATGAGCAGGTGCCGACCATCACTAAGATGTGTGGTGAGGATGTCTGGTCTCTTATTTGCTCGGTTACCTTTATACTTTCCTCCTAGGTAGTTGTTAACGACTTTTTTAATCCCTTCGTTTGTGCTGATGAGAAATCCTGCATCAGCAAATATCCATAGATTCGTATCTAGAATTTTGTGAACTGTTTCCTCCGTTGTATTAGGAATGTCAATGAGAGTTGTGAGGTGGTCTAATACTGATAAACGGGCTTTAGTTTGTCGTCCAATGATTCCTAAATCGATAAGTCCGAATTCTGTAATGGCATCTGCAAGTTCTCCTACATGCAAATCTTTGGATGAGCCTAAACGTTCTATAATAGCCCAGTAATCATCTTTTTCGAAGGTATCAAGAACCACACTTATAATGGAAGAAAAACGTTCTTCTTTCTCATTGTAGAACATTTCAAACACACTGCCTAAACGTTTTCTAGCATACTCGCGTCGGTATTCAGGTAACTTAGCAAGTCTTCTATTTATGAGTTTTTGATATCGTGCTTTGGCTAAGTTTACTTCCTTAGTTCTAGCATCACCTAAACTTTTTCTTAGTAAATCCGGAACATTTTCCTGTAGAGCTATTGTAGTATGATTACTCTCTATGAGTCCTCCCCAGTCAGCTGTCACAAAACTTTCATCCGATGTCGTCACTTCTATTTCTCCCACAACACGATCTACTAGATTAGCCGGAAGAATCTCATCCTTGTCTAAACCGTAAAACGAACTATCACCACAGCTTTTCCCATTGATTTTAGTCGTGAGACCAGAGTTTTTTAATTTCTTTTTTCCATCTGCGACTACTAAGCTAACTTTTGCCTCACCTCCATTAGGTAGGGAAATGACATGCTGAAAAATTTGCCCAGGAATATCGTTAAAAGTGATTTTTTCACCATTTACAGAGATAGTGAAGTTCTGCTCTCGACCATAGTCTCTGATTAATATGCTCCTGACTTTATCCGGGATAGGAAATCTCAGATGGCTATGTAGATCTGTTAATGTAACGATCGTCCCATTATCAGTAGACTTGTTTTCTTTGACTGAGCTAGAAATAGGGAAATGCTCAAGTTCTCCTTCGTGGGCAAGAATAGCAGAGCGCCTAAGGCTAATATTAGTGGTTTGGTTATCAGCAGTGGTCTCAAGAGACATACAGTCTGCAATCATTAGCCCTGAAAATTTTCCTATTCCTTTACGACCTTTGCATTTGCGGTTGTTTTTCTGAGTCGTGTCACCTTTAGTTTTTCTTCGGTCTCTAGCTATATTAAAGTATTCTTGCCTTAATTCCTCAGGCTTCATACCTACGCCATTATCCCGAACGACGATAGGATCTGAGGTCATAGGTTCTGGTAAAGTTATATGAACTTCTGTCGCATCCGCATCCCATGCGTTATCAATTAATTCACGTAACGCTAACTCGGTAGATTGGTAACTCTCTCCTAATATTTCTGTGAGTCGGGGAGATATTTGAAAGGAAATGTCGTTCATTTGTTAGGTTTATTTGGAAATGGTATAGTTTAGATTAGTTGTTGCAAATTAGTAATTGATCTAAAATTCACCTCTGAAGACATGGGCACGATGAAAGC
Source organism: uncultured Rubritalea sp. (assembly GCA_937132085.1). GTDB lineage: Bacteria > Verrucomicrobiota > Verrucomicrobiia > Verrucomicrobiales > Akkermansiaceae > Rubritalea. The sequence continues at coordinate 5,553 of CAKZNV010000102.1, forward strand.
AATGATACACGATGTGAAATAGATTAATACATACCTAACAGTTTGATTTTATCAGGGCTAGTATAAAGTAAGTTATATTTTGTAATCAGGTTTGTTTCCATCCTTTTATCATTCCTCCTATGAAGGCTACGCTCAGGGCGGTTAGGAAGAGGGTTCCATTGGTGAGGAGGTAGTAGATGGTGGTTAGGATGATGAATATGTAGAAAAGCAATTTCATGAATTACTATATGTTAGGCTCGGGGGTGGGTGTTATCAAATGGATTCCTGTAAGGTGAGATCTCTGCCGTGCCTTCAGCACGGGGTGGTGGGGGGGGATGAAGACCCAGGGTTGAAACCCTGGGCTTTGGATGTTTTGTCCCTTCAGGACTGTAGAAAGGTGAAAGGTGAAAGGTGAAAGGTGAAAGGTGAATGGTGAATGGTGAATGGTGAATGGTGAATGGTGAATGGTGAATGGTGAATGGTGAATGGTGAATGGTGAATGGTGAACGTTTTTACACAGAGTTCCTCTGTTCATTCCCTTGGCAATTGGTTTGTTGGTTTGGTTTGATTTGCCAAATGAGATAGTGGGGGTGATGTTTGTTTATGTTAAGCATTGGTGACAATGTTTGACATTTTGCAACAAGCGCTTAGGGCGCAAAAAAGCCTAGAGTTGGATACCCTAGGCTTTGTATGCTGGATGTTGAATGTGAAATTTAGATCAGGCCATTTAGCTCTGTTACTCATTGACTTGGCGGTTGGAAACCGCCGTCACGAATCACTTAATCAATTTCTCTTTCGCTTCAGCTCTTGTTAGACTTATTGCGATGTTGCGGATGTGCGTTTGCTTGTTCTTTTTGGTTTCGCGTTTGGAGACTACCATGGTTTGGTCGCAGAGGTCGATGGCGTAGGGGATGTTGCCGGAGGACATACT
>CAKZNV010000103.1 GCA_937132085.1 uncultured Rubritalea sp.
CAGGTGCGTGATACTTTACCTTGTTCGTCTGTGACAGGAACACAGCCCCATAGAGAGGCTACGATGCGTCCTTTGTTTGGTCCTTTTCTGAGCTGGACCATTGCTCCAGGGGTGTTGGCATTGAGCCAATGTGCTGGTTTTACTGAGCGAGAAATGTCTGTTGGTTTCGACCAAGTAAGCCCATCATCGCTGCTGTAGGTGACGAAGGTCAAAATATTCAGCTTAGGGGCATCATAGCCAGGTTCAGCCATTTTAATCCAGCCTGAGGCTCTCGCGTGGCGGCCATAGGGGAAGCGAGCATACATCATCATGATTCTACCGTCAGCGAGCTGGGCGGTGAGAGGGTCATTGATGGAATTCATGCCATCTTCGATAGCGACGATTTCTGGTCCCCAAGTTTTACCTCCATCTGTGCTGCGCTTCAGGACAATGTCATTCTGAGCATGATCATGAAGGCCGAGTCTGCGCTCAGTAAACGCGATCACTGTCTTTTTAGATGTGGTGAGTAGTGAGGGAATTCGGTAACCGTATTTCTTAGCATTTTTGCCATGGCCTTCTTTAGGCACTCCTTCAGGGATATCCTGCACGGCAAATACCAAGGTGCCGTCTTGAGCCGGAGTTGAAGGAGTCTCTGTGACTGTTTGCTGGGCTAAAATGCTAGGAGCAGATAAAATAAGTGAAGCTGTGATGGATGTGAATAGTTTCATAATATATGTATTTTTTATACCTCGGGTGCTAGAAGATTTTATCATATAGAAGCTGGTTTCACTATCATACCAGATGTCAATGAAGGGTGTAAATAAAAAGCCCGCTCTTTATGATGAAGAGCGGGCTTGAAAATTGTTAGATTAAACGAGGTGTAATTACTTACGACGACGTAGGATGAGAGCGAGTCCACCAAGGCCAAGAAGGGCTGTTGATGATGGCTCTGGAACAGGAGCAAATCCGCCTGTTGTGTCATAGCTGATGTTATGGATGTCGATAGTGTCAAATGTTACACCTCCAGTGCCACTACAGCAATCACCGATGATTAGACGTGGTCCGCCACCAGGGTTTGATGTCGCCGCTATATCTGTTACGAGAGCACCGTCACGCCAGATATTTATAGTTGAGGTCGCAGTATCGAAAGCTAGACGGAAAGTATGGATACCGACGTTGGATACAGCACTAATTGACTGGTTAGTTTCGCTTCCGTCTCCACCTGTGCCAATACCATTAGCTCCAACGTAGATTAGAGCTCCGTTTGCGCCGTTCGAACCGTCTTGCCATAAAGCTAGACCGTCTGTTCCGTCTAGTCCTAAGGTGACTTCAAGTGTCCATCCATCAGAGGCGCCTAAGCCGAGGATCGGGTCTCCAGTATTGTGCTCAACCCAGCCGTTTGTTCCATCTGTAATTGTTAGAACAGATCCTGTAGTTGATTCTGCTGTGAGACCACCAGCGGCTGCCCAGCCATTGACATAGGAAGTGCCGTCGTAGATTTCGTTGCCATCGTAGTTTTGAGCGAAGGCGGAGGCATCCTTAGTAACTATGATCGCCGCATTTGCTGCCAGTGTTGTTGCAGCGAGTGCTGCGAGTGTGTGTGTTAGTTTCATAATTTTGGGTAATATGTTTGTGGCCTATGACTCTTTCAAAGAGTCATACAAATCATTTAACCAGAGACTACACAGGTTTGCCGAGCTTTTTTTTTGCACCTTCAGGATAGTTTATTGTGCTAAGTGTAGATTTTTTTCCAGCTCGCGGATGAACGTTTCTTCGTTAGTGCTAGCGCCCTGTAATACTTGTGAGCCACCTAACAGCAGCTTTGGCATGACTGGGGTGCGCTTGATGAATTGTTTGTAATCATCACAGTTTTGTTTGATTATCTGATTTGCCCATTGGTCGGAAAGAGCCTTATTAAAGGCACTTTCTCCAACTCTCTTTATAGCTTCGGCTTCTGCTACTTCTGGTAACACAGTGTTGTTTTTAAATAGCCAATGATGGTAAGCAGTAAATTGCTCTGGATCGGCTCTCCACACTGCCAATGCGTATTTTGCAAACTCACAGGCTTTAGCATGATCATGGACTTCTGCAGGCAGGTGTTTGTTGCAAGAACGGTTTAGTGGAGATGGTAGGACGATCACGGCTAAGTCATCAGGGTATTGGCTCATTGCGGACTCAAGGTAAGTGTCCATTTTTCCACAGGACTCACAGGTGTAGTCGAAATATTTTACGAGGACATGCTTGGCGTCTGGATTTCCTAGATGTGGTAGGGATTCGACTCGATATGATTTATGTCCTCCGAGAAATTCTACTAAGCGTCCTTCTCCTTTCATATGGATACCTTTGCCGTCTCCTGATCCTGCTAGCTGATCGACACGGTGTGTTGCTGGAATAGGTCCTAAAATCTGGATCAATGCCAGGATTCCAACTGCAGCGGCTCCAATAGGTGCTGCCAGCATGTATTTGCGCTTAGCTCTCGCTGCATGTATCCGGAATAGTCCGAGAGCGACAAGAATTCCAATGGTGTGAGTAGCCATACAATACTTACAGAATCCAGAAAACTTAAAGGTCTGTAGTCCAATGAACCAAACAGCAGCTCCGACTAACGTCCATGCTATGATCAGGTGCACCATTCTAACAAGAGGCGATCTGCGGCTTAGCGATAAAGCCAATGTTAGATAGACAAAAAATGAAGGGAGACTAACAGGAATACTACCAAAAATCACTGACCACCTGCTGCCCAAGATATTGGAGCAGCTGCTACCTTTACCACAGCCTGCTAGTGAATCGATCTTGCCAGTGAGCTTCTGATAGGTAAGCCAGGCGCTGAGTAACATCGCAAGAATACAGAGGATGAGTATGGCTAATCGTAATATTGATTTTTTGTTATGATGTATTTTGGTCATGATTTGAGTAAGTAGACAGGTATCAGAAAATAAAGAAAAAGCCCGCTCTCTTTTCAGGAAGCGGGCTTGAAAATTGTTAAATCGCTAGATCAAACGAAGGCAATTACTTGCGACGACGTAGGATAAGAGCGAGTCCACCAAGGCCGAGAAGGGCTGTTGATGATGGCTCTGGAACAGGAGCGAATGCGCCGCCTGTGTCGTAAGATAGAGCTTCAATTGTGAAGTTGTTACCACCACCGAGTGAACTACAGCAGTCACCTACGATGAGACGAGGGCCACCACCTGGGTTAGCTGGAGTAAATGAGTCCGTAACTAATACTCCATCACGCCATATTGAGATAGCTGATGCAGCCTGGTCGTAGGCCATGCGGAATGTGTGTGTTCCAACATTGGAAGTAGTGTCTAGGTTACCATTTGAACCGTTTGTAACTGCGCCAGTGCCGAGACCAGTAGTAGAACCGATGTAGAGGATTCCACCTGCAGCAGCAGTAGAAGGGTCTGCCCACATAGCAACACCAGTTGTTCCTGTAAGAGTGAGAGTTAGCTCCATGGTCCAGTCATTATTACCAATGCTTTCAAAAGCAGATGTGCCATTGTCGATTTGAACCCAACCGTTAGCAGCTGGTGTGATAGCCAATGAATCTCCAGTCAGAACGCCAGTAGCAGTAGCGCTACTGAAATCACCTGTGAATGAAGTTCCATCATGAACTGCGCTACCTAGAGCGTAGTTTGTGAATGCTGTTACATCCTTCGTCAGGGTAATAGCCGCGTTTGATGCGAGTGTTGTTGCAGCGAGTGCTGCTAGTGTGTATTTTAATTTCATGAATTTAGTTTTATTTAATTTCGTTAAATCGGCTCCTTTTGAGAACCATTGAATACAATTTGTCAGAGATTTAAAAAAATATTAAACCTATTTGAGTGGTTTTTATGTCAAACCAGTCTTCCCTTATGCTGAAATAGTCATTTGACGGGGCTCTAATAGGAGCAATTTCAACTGTATGGGGGAGGTTTTCATAGTTTTACATATTTGGCCTTATTCAGAATTGGGCTTTGAAGTTCCTTTTAATAACGAACTAATAAATTGCTCCTGTGGGGCGTTTGGAATATGTAGATGGCGATGAGTAATGAGAAGAGAGTGGCGATGTTGGTGGCGGAGAAGCTGAGAGATGCTGGGTATGTGGCGTATTTTGCTGGTGGCTGTGTGCGGGATGAACTGTTGGGCAAGGTGCCTAAGGATTTTGATATTGCTACGAGTGCTACTCCTAAGCAGGTGTTGGGATTGTTTCCTAAGGCGGACTCTATTGGGGCGCATTTTGGGGTGATCTTGGTGAAGCTAGAGGGGATGCATTTTGAGATCGCTACATTCCGGACTGATGGTAGCTATGCTGATGGGCGTAGGCCTGAGACGGTGACGTATTCTACACCTGAGGAAGATGCGCAGAGGAGAGATTTCACGGTGAATGGCTTGTTCGCTGATCCTGTGAGTGGGGAGATTATTGATTTTGTGGGGGGGCAGGAGGACTTGAAAAATGGAGTGCTGAGAGCGATCGGTGATCCTAAGGAGAGATTTCAAGAAGATGCTCTGAGGTTGATGAGGGCAGTGAGGTTTGCTACTACGCTGGAGTTTGAAATAGAGGCGGCTACTTGGCAGGCTATTTGTGAGCATGCTCAGATGTTAGAGAAAATCGCGGTGGAGCGGGTTCAGACAGAGTTCTCTAAGCTGATCATGGCTCCGGCTAGAAGACGCGGTTTGGAGATGTTGGTGGATAGTGGGCTGATAAAAATTTTCATGCCAGAGGTGCTAGATCTGATAGGCTGTGAGCAGCCTCCGCAGTGGCATCCAGAGGGCGATGTCTATGTGCATACTTGTATGATGTTAGAAATGTTAGAGAAGGAGAGTCCATCACTGGAGCTGTGTCTAGCAGTGCTGCTGCATGACATCGGTAAGCCGGCGACTTATACGTATGATGAGGAGGATGATAGAATCCGTTTCAATGGCCACGATGGTGTGGGTGCTGAGATGAGTGAGGTGATTCTACGCAGAATGAAATACTCTAACAGCGTCATAGAAGATGTGGAGGTGATGGTGGCGAACCACATGAATTTCATGAACGTGATGAAGATGAAGGTTTCGAAGCTGAAGCGGTTTATGTCACGTGAGACCTTTGATGATGAGATAGAGCTACATAGGGTGGACTGTGCTAGTAGTAATGGATTTACTGAGAACTATGACTTTGTGTTAGAGAAGCAGGTGGAGTTCGCTAATGAACCGCTGATTCCTGATCCGCTGGTAATGGGAAGAGATCTAATAGAGATGGGCATGAAGCCAGGACCAGAATTTAAGAAAATACTCCAAGAGGTGCAGACTGAGCAGCTGGAGGGGAGGCTGAATGAGAGAGAGGCTGCGCTAGAGTGGGTGAAGAAGGAGTTCGTGCAATAATGGAAGAGATTGAACAGATAGTTTCACCCTATGACAGCCCTGCTGCTGAGACACTGCAGAAGGTGGAGGATTTAGCGCCAATAGATCTGAGGGTGAGATTTCACCGAGAAGAAATGGCGGTGCTGGCAGTGGGATGGTTTTACTACTTTATGGGGAGCTTAGTGGCTAGTCTGGCAGTTGTGTTGATTATAAATTACGCTGACTTAGGAATTGCGAATGTGTATTCCGTTTTCTTCATCGCTGGGGCTGGAGTGATACTGGCTGCGATGTATCTGATCACAGGCTTTGGTCTGCGACGTTTCGATGGCTGGGCAAGATTGCCATCTATCTGTGTGGCTGTTGTTTCTATCGTGATTATCCCAGTGGGAATCGTAGCTAGCGCAGCGTGTATCTATCTACTGTGTAAGAACGCAGTGAAGGAGATTTTCACCCCACAGTATCAAACAGCTGTGGTGGCTGAGGGGGAAATAATAGGTCACTACGGATGGTTAGCGGTGTTGGGAGGAATGCTCACCGCATTGATCCTGAGTGCCTTTATGTATTTGATTTCCCTAGAGCAATTTTTGCAGCAGATAAGTCATAGACTGGGCCTTCCTTGGGGATAGTCTTGGTAGTGTATTCTTCATCTTTATGGAAGCTGTCTTTGATAGTTACGTAAACAAACATACTGAGAAGTAATAGAACACAGACTGTCTGCACAGCTTCTAGCATTCTTGTGTTAAGAGGCTTTTTGCGAATCATTTCTGCCACAGCCATGGTGATGTGTCCGCCGTCTAATACTGGGAATGGGAGTAGGTTAAAGATAGCTAGGTTTACATTGAAGATTACCCAGAAGTAGAAGATGTAGTTGATTGGAAACTCACTATTGAGCATCTGATACTGCACTTTACCAATCCCTACAGGGCCTGAAAGCTGATCAGGTCCAATGCTAGAAGAAGAAGAAACTAGTCTGCTAACAGTCGTCCACATCATCATTCCGCTTTCCTTGAGTTGTTTGCCAGGAGTAGGGTAAACAAGTTTTCTCTCTTCTTGTTGGAATTTTTCAATGCCTAACATAGGGAGTAGTTCGGCTTTATCATGCGTTTTCCATTTATTAGAGGGAATCAATGGCATGGTTTTGACATCTATAGATTCGCCATCACGGATGACTGTCACAGTGATTACTTTATCTGTGTTTTCTTTGAGAATATCCATATACTGACCAAGGCTATAGATTTTGATGCCATTAATCGCTTTGATGAGGTCGTCCTTTTTGAAGTCAGAAATGGAGGCTGGGGATCCAGGTTGGATGACATTTATAATGAGTGTGTCAGCAGCTCCGATACCTATTTTTCTAGTGCCACGACGTTGGGTGAATGTGCCCTTCTCCATGTTGAACTCACTGGTGAGAGTTAGTTGTTCAGTTTCTTTAGTCTGCTGATTCTCACGTTCTACTAAGAAGTCAATTTTATCGCCTTCACTGAAAATGATGCTTTCACTAATAGCGTTGAGATTACCTCTAAATCCATTGACTTCTTCGCCTTGAATTTTGATGATCTTATCACCTACTTTAAATCCAGCCTGTTCTGCTTTATCTCCTTTTACAACGTAACCTACTGTCTGTGTTGCTGTGACTTTGTCAGGGACTCCGATGTTTGAAATGATGACAGCTGCTACGACAGCTAGGAGGAATGAGAAGAGTGGACCGGCGAAGGCTACGATGATTTTATCCATCGGTGTGATGGGAGGGAGTGGCTCGGAGCGTTCGTCGTTGTTGCCTTCGATCGCTTCCATAGGCGCCATCTGAGGGAGTGATACGAAGCCACCAGCTGGGATGGAACCGAGTCCGTATTGGACACCTTTGATGGTCTTTTTCCAGATAGGCTTTCCGAACCAGATCTGGAATTTCTCTACATGTAGGCCTCTCCATTTAGCAGCTAAGAAGTGACCTAGCTCGTGAACGAAGATGATGATGTTGAAGCTGAGAAGCACGAGCAGGATGAGCCCGATGACTTTGAGAATGTGTAGGAAAGTGTCCATAAGTGATTGGGTTAAAAGCTAAGCACTAATCATGAAATGACAAGTGGTAATCGTGAAATTAGTGAAAGCGTTGCTTTGGGAGTGGGGCTTCGCCCTTGGGAGCGGGAAGGGGGGAGCCGCAAGCGTCGTTTCTATCATGAATGGTGGAGACGGTGCTTCCCAAGCCGAAGGCCGCTTCGTGCTTCCGTGCGTAGCACAACGCTCCCCGTGCAACATACAGAGTTACTTCTGGAAATGATCCCAGCCACCAGAGTGTGTGGGTTCTGTGGCATCTGGAGATTTCTCGATGAGGTGGCCAATGTGGCTGAGCTTGAGGTGAGGGAATTGTTTAGCCCAGCGGGTTTCTAGTTCGTGCTGGCTCGCTGCTGGGATGGTGAAGAGTAGTTCGTAGTCTTCGCCGTCTCGGAGGGCTTGTTTGGTGGTGCAGTTTGGGTTGAGTGGTATTTTAGAGGCAAAGATTTCGAATCCGCACTGGGATTGACTAGTGATTCTAGGTAGGTCTTTGGCGATGCCGTCTGAGAGATCGAGCATGGCGGTGGGTTTGATGTGTTTGGCCAGCCACATGCCTTCTTTGACACGTGGGGTGAAGTCGAGATGCTTGCCTCGGATAGAGCCTCCGAGGCTGCCAGTGACGTAGATGAGATCAGTTGGCTTACCACCACTTCTGAGGATAAGGTTGTGTGCTTTGACTTTTCCTGTGCCTGAAACGGAGATGACTTTAGGTGATCCAGCAGGGGCTGAGGATGTCTCTCCACCTACGATAGAACAGCGGAAATTTCGGCATGCTGCTTTGAGTCCGTTGTAGACTTTGTGAATCCAGTCTAGCTCAGTTTCCGGAGGTAGGATGATGGTGATGAGGAGGGCTTCTGGCTCACCACCCATGGATGCAAAGTCGCTGATGACTCTTGCGGCAGCTTTCCAGCCGACACGTTCTGGATCTTCTTTTGATTCAAAGTGGACTCCTTCTACGACGGTGTCAGTTTTGAGGAGAGTGTGGAAGGTCTCGTCCTTCTCGATTACTGCACAGTCGTCGCCCACACCTACGAGGACCTCAGGCATAGTGACGAGGTCCTTGGTGAGTGATGCGATGAGTTCGTTCTCGCTAGTATGGGAGATCTGCTTCATTGACGAAGAATATCATGGCCATGACGTTGACCGTATTAAAGATAGAGTGCGTGATGATGGGGGCCCAGAGTGATCCTGAAAATTCATAGATAATAGCGAGGATGATACCTACTACGACTAGTGGAGCAAGTGAGGTGAGGCTGGCATGGATGAGGCCAAAGATGAGCCCTGAAATGAGTGCTGCAAAAAATCTGCATGAATAGCGTTTTAGCAGACCGTATAGGTAACCACGGAAGAGGATTTCTTCACAGATGGGCGCTACTACACAAGCCATGATAGCTAGACCTACTAGTAGCGTTGGGTTGTTTTTCTTGGCATCTAAGATCATCTGCACTGCTACTTGCGGTTGTGTTCCTTCACCTATTTTCTCTAAGAGCAGTCCTGCGAAATACCCAACGATAGGAGCAACTACATAGATACAAGCTAGTCCACCAGCGATGGCGATAGCAATGCGTTTCCAATTAGCGTGTCTAAGGCCAAATACATCTAGAATGTTAGCTCTGAAGACGATGAATAGAACTACGACACCTGCAAAAAAGAACTGGCTGATGACATTAGCAATAATGGTAGATAGACCTGGTTCCGATGCTGCTTTCTCCATCAGCTCTCTAGGCATAAATGGAGCTAGGATGATATTAAGCATCGGGAGGATCAGGGCGACCGATACTCCTAATATATCTAATGGTCCGAGGTGAGTAGTGGGGACATTGCCGTGATAATTCCAGCCGAGTTCTGGTGAACTCTTGCGCACAAAGTGGTAGAGCGGCATGGCGATGGCGACGGCGATTAGACAATAAACGAGAAAGTCTAACAGCAAGAAGGATGCGGTTTGAGAAGGCATGATATTAGTTTAAAAGGTGGGGCGGTGTTAGATTTCTACAGTTTCTTTAGGTGGGTCGATCCATTTGTCATTTTCCTTGATGAGCTCGATGAGTTTCTCGACGGCATCGGCTTCAGGGATGTTGAATTTCACTGGAGTCTTGTTGATGTAGAGATTGATCTTGTTAGGTGCTCCTCCGACGTAGCCGAAGTCTGCGTCAGCCATTTCACCAGGTCCATTGACGATGCAGCCCATGACTGCGATGCGGACGCCCTTGAGGTGACCAGTCGCTGCACGGATTTTCTGGGTGGTGTCTTGGAGGTTAAAGAGTGTTCGTCCACATGATGGGCAGGCTACATAGTCTGTTTTGAATATACGTGTGCCTGCTGCTTGGAGGATGTTGTAGGCTAGGCGGAGGCTTTGTCCTGGTGCGTGTTCGCCCTGGATGATGATAGCGTCGCCGATGCCGTCGCAGAGTAGTGTGCCTAGATTTCTCGCTGCGGTGAGGAGTGTGTCTTGGAAATCTTTCTCTGGATCAGTGGACGGAGTGAATGTGTCTTTGAGAAGGATAGGGTGGTGAGCGTCTAGCTTGCAGGCTAGTAGTCTGAATGCGTGGATGACTGCCATGCCGATGTCATCAGGAATGGTGACGAGGGTCGGAGTCGGGTTAGCATTGATCTCACGGATGGCATCACGGTCGAGTGGGTTGATCTCTACAGCACCAGATGTCTCAAGGACGATTTCTGGTTTGAAATCACCCATCTTTTCGATTTTATGAGCGACTGCGTTCCACTTCTCTTGTGAGGTGAAGACTCTAACAGTATTCGCTCCGCCGAGTTTGTAGCCGTTGATTTCGATCGCTTGAGATTTACGGCGGTTGTAGGAGAAAGGATCGTAGCTTAGTGGGCCACGTTGCAAGGTGTTTTGTTCCCAGAGCTCGTGAGTGCAGGCGCTGTCGTCGATGTTTTTGACGAGTGCTTTTGCTACGGGGATTTCACGGATGGCGTCTTCTGTTAGAGAGACGCGGATGGTGTCGCCGATGCCGTCTGAGAGGAGTGAACCAATACCGATGGCGGATTTGATGCGACCGTCTTCGCCATCACCAGCTTCGGTTACGCCGAGGTGGATAGGGTAGTTCCAGCCATCATCCTCACCTAGAGCAGAGAGTCTGGCTACGAGGAGACGATAAGCTTCTACCATGACTTTCGGGTTACTTGCCTTCATGGAGAAGACGAAATTATGGTAATCATTTTCTCTGGCGATACGTGCGAACTCAAGAGCTGACTCTACCATGCCGAGTGGTGTGTCACCGTAGCGGTTCATGATGCGGTCAGAGAGTGAGCCGTGGTTAGTGCCGATGCGCATTGCACGGCCGAGTTCTTTGCAGAGGTGGACGAGTGGTGTGAATTCCTCACGGATACGCTCTAGTTCGTCAGAGTATTGATCATCTGTGTATTCACGAGTTTCAAATTTTTTCTTATCTGCGTAGTTACCTGGGTTGACGCGGATTTTCTCGACCCATTTAGCGGCTTCTAGAGCTGCATCTGGTTTAAAGTGGATATCTGCTACGAGAGGGACATCACATCCAGCAGCACGGACAGCGTCACGGATGTTTTCTAGGTTTTGAGCGTATTTGGTAGTCTGGGCAGTGACACGGACGATTTCACATCCAGCTTCAGCGAGTTCTAGGATCTCTTTCACACAGGCATCAGTGTCTCTCGTGTCAGAAGTGATCATGGACTGGATGCGAATAGGGTTGTCTCCACCTACACCTACATTTCCGACCATTACTTCTCGCGATCTTCTGCGTTGGTATTCAAATAAGTCTGGGCAATAGGAGAGTGCGGTCTTTTCTGCGTCTGTCATGTTGTGAAGATCTATAGCCTAGAAAAGGTGAGACGTAAACATAGGAACGTTTTATTTATGAGGAAACATTCGATCAAAGAAAAAGCCTTACCCTGGAAAAGGGTAAGGCTTCTAAAATACTAAACTAAATTGTTACATGAACTTATCTCTTTCTGCGCAGGAGGCATAAGCTTCCTAGGCCAAGAAGTAGAGTAGATGAAGGCTCTGGGACTGACTCTGCAGGAGATCCTGTTGCATTCCAAGCTATCGGTCCAGCCTTAGCGCTAGTGAAAATGACTCCATCTGAGCTGAAGCTAGGGATTGATTGGGCGCCATCAGAGTCGCCTCCTTCACCTAGATTAGGGTTGCTCCCAGATACTGTGAACTGAGCGGAAAAGGTATTAAATACGCTATGAGCTTGATCCACATCGTAATTGTTTAGAGTGGCAATAAAGTCAGTTGTCTGATCATTGATGGATCTATTGACTTTGAAGGCGGGATCTTCATCCCAAGTAACACCACTTTCAGGTCCTGTAGCGCCGATATCTGTGTAATCGATATTGAGAGTGATGATATCACCTGCTGTAGCGTTAGGGCTGACGATGTTGTAAATATAAGAATCGTGTGAGCCAACTCCAGTTCCCGTCCCTGTTATTTGTGTCGTGACGAGTGAGTAACTAGATTCACTGTTATAAGCTAAGGAAACGATCGCTGTGAAATCCATAGGATCGAGGCCGACTGGGCTCCATGTTCCTGTGGCAGTGGCTTGATTACCATTTTGCGATAATGTTGGGGCATTATAAACAGGGTTAGCTGTATAAGTAGGAGCAGCTTCTTGAGCATGAACGAGAGCTGTTGAGGCTAGCGCTCCTAGGGTAATTATGTGGGGGATTTTCATAATATTATTAGTTGGGGGTGAATGAATTTTCTCTAATTAAGGTTAACTTACTCTATTTCTTGTTGTCTTGTAAATGATTATTTTTAATAAAAGCTAAATTATTTTATAAAACATAGGCTCAAGGGGACTTTTTTTTGTGGAAATGAGTAATTTTTATGCAAAAAAGATCTCAACCTTATTCAGGATGAGATCTTTTATTGCTTTGGTTCTGGGGGGGGATTATCTTTTTCTACGGAGGAGGAACAAGCTTCCTAATCCTAGGAGGAGAGTAGATGAAGGTTCTGGGACTGATGTAGTTTCGGTTGCGCTCCAGGCTACTGGACCAGCTTTAGCACTAGTGAAGATGACTCCATCTGAGCTGAACTGAGCAATTTTCTCTCCGTCTTCAGATTTTTCAACGTCATTTTGTTTCACTGTGAACTCCGCTGAGAATTGTTTGAAAACACTGAGTTCTTCGCTGACCTCATATTCAGTAAGGTAGGCAGTGAGAGCGGTGTTGTCGCTTGAGATTGATCTATTGACTTTGAATCCAGGATCTCTGTCCCAGAAGATATTTGCTTCAGGTCCGTTTTTGTCGATGCCTGTGTAGTCGACATTTAGTCTAACGACGTCGCCAGCAATCGCATTATCACTGTATAGAGTGTAGATATAAGAATCATTGGCTCCAACTCCTGTGCCTGTTCCAGTGATTTGTTCAGCTTTGAGGCTATAGGTAGTCTCGCTGTCGTAAGCTAGGGAGACTACGACTCCGAAGTCCATAGGATCAAGACCGATAGGGCTCCAAGTGCCTGTTATGTTAGCGGTCTGGCCTTTGCCTTCAATTTCAGGAGCATTGTAGACAGGGTTAGCTTTGTAGTTGGTTGACTCTTCTTTAGCTTGGGCGCTGACGACAGTAGCAAGCGCCACTAATGTAGCAGTTGTAATAGGATATTTCATTTTTTGGGGGGTGGGGTTGGGGGTGATTATTACTAATTAAGATGAGCGTATTATAAAAGATCAGAGATTGTAAAGTTGTTTTTTTGTAAAACACGGATGGTTAAGTTTTCTTAATAAAGTCGAGTTTAAAATTAAGGGCTTAATATGGATTGTTTTGATTGATTTCTTAGGATTCTGCTAGACGGAGTAGTTGGTAACTCCTATTTAAAAACGGTGATCAACAATAAGGGACATGTGATTATCACTGGAGGAGGTGGTGATTTAGCTAAAGAGATCAAATCGACTTTGAGTTGTGCTGGTATGGCTGTTTCTAATCCTAAAAAATCAGAACTAAATGTAAGCTGTTCGGATAGCGTTAAAGGATACTTTGATCGCTTGGAGGGTATAGATTTGTTGATCTGTAATGCTGGAGTGACTGATGATGTGTTACTCCTGAAGATGGGGGAGTCCAGCTGGGACAAGGTGATGGATGTGAATCTAAAAGGAGCCTACTTAGTGGCGAAATCAGCGGCCAAGATGATGGTGAAGCATCGGCAAGGCCATATTGTTTTTATTTCTAGTCACTCAGCCTATCATCCACCATTGGGGCAGGCTAATTATGCTGCAGCTAAGGCTGGCTTAGAAGGTTTAGCGAAGTCAATGGCTGCTGAGCTGGGTAGTAGAAACGTGCGAGTGAATGTCATCGTTCCTGGATTTATGGAAACTAAGATGACTGAGGGCTTAACTGACGAAGTAAAGTCTGCTGCTATGAGCAAGCACTGCTTAGGTAGATTTAACGAAGCTAAATCGGTGGCAAAGTTTATCGAGAATTTACACCTTGAGATGGGGCATACTTCGGGTCAGGTATTTCATCTAGATAGCAGAATCGTATGATCTGCTAGATCTCTTATATACAAAAAGATCTCACCCTAAGTAAGGATGAGATCTTCTATTGTATTGTTAGTTCTTCGGGGGTTTATCGTCTTCTTCGAAGAGCGATTAAACTACCTAAGCCAAGTAAGAGCGCTGATGATGGCTCTGGGACTGCTTCTGTAGCACTCCATTCTACTGGACCTTCTTTCGCATTAATGAAGATGACTCCATCGGAGCTCATACTAGTAGGGTCGCTACCAGTATATTCATCATTTGTTACGATAGTGAATGTTGATGAAAATCCATCAAACACACTATGTTCTAGAAGCGGATCATACGTGGTCAGAACGGCGTAAAGTGCTTCATCATCATTTGTGATAGCTCTATTCACTTTAAATCCAGGATCGTTGTCCCAGATAATGCCGGCTTCAGGACCTGTTTGGTCGATGCCTGTGTAGTTAATATTGACGTTAATTACATCTCCAGGAGTGGGATTAGCACTATAGAGGGAGTAAACGTAGGAATCATGAGCTCCGACACCAGTTCCGGTGCCAGTGACTTGAGTCGCTACTAGGTCATAATTTGATTCACTATTGTAAGCTAGTGAAACGATTGCGTTGAAGCCCATTGGGTCTAAACCTACTGGGCTCCAAGTTCCGGTTGCAGTCGATGTGTTACCATCGCCTGATATGCTTGGTGCATTGTATGCGGGGTTAGCCGCGTATGTTTGCGAGTCACCCAAGCCTTGAGCGCCCGCAAAAGATGCGAGCGTCAGCAGTGCTGCTGTTGCTATTATTGGGGATTTCATAATATTAGTATTTTAGGGTTGTATAGCTTTATTACTAATTAACAATACCTTATAATAATCGTTTGCTTGCAGTAAAGAGTTTTTTGTAAATAGCGCTAATTTTACAGGTGTCGCAAAGCGTTATTTTAAAAAAATAGTGAGACTGCTAGGTGAAGAGTTGAAGTTGATGAGGTGGAGATTAAGATTGATTTCGGATGGATCCTTTTTAGGATGCGCACATGCAGAGGCAGCAACGACATGAATGGAAAGAAGAGACGGAAGAAGGTTTGCGTATCTATAAGGCAGTGTATCACTCTAAGGAGTGGAGGTTTGCAACTAGCATGAAGGCGAGGCGTGCTGCTCCTGCTGAGTGGGAAGACGTAGATAAGCCTACTGTTGCAAATTGGGAAGGTCTCAGAGACGTGCTTTTCCGTAAGTATCAGAGAAAACGTTGCCCATGGAAACTTATCGAAGATATCGATAAAATGCTAGAGAAGGGCATTTAGTTACTTCGTAACTTGGCTATTTTTAGTGAAATAAGCGACTAAGAATGTCCAGGCTGTTACGATGAGTAGTCCGCCAGTTTCGTTGCCGGCTGGATTCTGATAAGCAGGATCATCAGGGGAGAGGACGCAAAAGAGAGGGAGATCCCAGTTGATCTGACTTCCTCGGAATAGGGTTAGAGCTAATGTGATGACGCCTAACACGTAAAATGTTTTTGCGGGGACGTGTTTGAAAGCATTGTATAAAAATAGCAGAGCTAGCACAGCATAGCCGAGTAGCCAAGTCTGCTGAAGCCAGCTAGCAGTATGATATTGTGTGACATCATTAGTCTGTAGTGAGGCGAATGCAACAAAGAGTGCGGCGCCGAGTATGCTGATAATTTTCTTAGCCATGGTGGGAAGTTAATCCTAGCCGATGATTTGGCAACCAAAAATCTAGATTCTGTATTGCAGGTGAGTGTGGCGTGCTATTAAATGATGCCGTAAGAGAGATAAAGTATGGAAAATATAGGAATCATAGCGGGAAATGGAATTTACCCAGAGACCTTTGTCGAGGCGGCAAGGAGAAATGCTCAGGGCTGTAAGCTCGTGGCGGCAGCGTTCAATGGTGAGACGAAGGAGTGTCTGGGTGAGAAGGTAGATGCGATAGAGTGGTTCCGTGTGGGGCAACTTAGTAAGCTGATTAAATTTTTTAAACGTGAAGGTGTGACGAAAGCGATCATGGTGGGGCAGATAGCTCCTAAAAACCTTTTCGATCTGAGGCCTGATATGCGCATTCTTTTGATGCTAGCCAGGGTGAAGAAGCGTAATGCCGAAACCTTGTTTGGAGCGATAGCTGATGAGTTAGCAAAAGATGGTATTGAGCTGATCGATGCGACGACTTATCTAGACGATTTATTACCAGAGCCAGGACATGTCTGTGGCCCTAAACTGAAGAAACGTCAGCAAGAAGATGCTGAGTATGGATTTGAAATAGCGAAGGAGAGTAGCAGGCTAGATATTGGTCAGAGCGTCGTCGTTCGACACGGCACAGTGTTGGCTGTGGAGGCGTTTGAAGGAACCAATGCCTGTATCAAGCGTGGTGGTGAGCTAGGTAGAGGCAAGAGCTGCACCTTGGCTAAGGTGAGTAAACCAGATCAAGATTTTAGATTTGATGTGCCAGTGCTAGGTGCTCTAACAGTAGAAGCGTGTAGTGAAGCGGGAGTGGGAGTGATTGCCTGTGAGGCGAAGCGCACTTTGATACTAGGTAAAGAAGAAGTGGAGAGGCTTTGTAAAGAAAAGGGTGTGACTATTGTGGCTCTGTAAGTCTTAGTAGGCTTTGATTCTCTTATGTCAGGGTGAGTCAAATTGGTTTTAAGTATGATGCAATTATTAAGTATTCAGGTGGGAATGCCTAAGGCCATTGTGGCCGATGTAGGCGCTGAAGGAAAGCAATGGCAGACCGCCTTATTTAAGGAAGCTGTTAGGGGTTCTGTATGCGTAAGATTCTTAGGGTTGGATGGTGATGGGCAGGCTGACCTAGAAAGCCATGGTGGGCTGGATAAAGCGATCAATGCGTATCCTAGTGAGCATTATCAGTATTGGCTGGATGAGCTAGGGCTAGCTTGTGAGCCTGGAGCTTTCGGTGAAAATTTTAGCAGTGATGGTATGATTGAAGCTGAGGTTTGTGTGGGAGATATCTACAGAGTAGGAGAATTAGTCGTTCAAGTGAGTCAACCTCGTCAGCCTTGCTGGAAAATTGCCAGACGTTGGGGTGTGAAAAAACTTGCTCTGTTCGTTCAACAAACTGGTAAGACGGGGTGGTATTATAGAGTGTTAAAAGAAGCTCAAGTTTCTGCTCCTGACGTAGTTGAACTGATCGATAGACCCTATCCTCAATGGACCATCGATAGAGTGAATCAGATCATGTATAGGGATAAGAGAGATTGGCAGGCGGCTTATGATCTAAGCCAGTGCTCAGCTTTGTCAGAAAGCTGGAAGGTGACGTTAAGTTCACGTGCTGCAAAGCAACAGTGCCACTCAGAGCTGCCACGTTTATATGGGGTATAGTGAGTGAATCTAATAGTTAGATTGAATATTAGTGCTCTGTGGAAGAGGGGGGCTTTCTTTACTTTACTTGACCACTAAGGATAATGGGTGCAGGTTGTGGGTGTGGATAAAGTAGATATACCAAGAAAGACAATTTACCGTTTGTCTATTTATAGCCGTTGTCTGAAGCGTCTTCATGAAAATGGCATGAAGACGGTCAGCTCGAATTCTCTAGCTCAGGTAGCTAATGTGAAGTCGGCTCAGCTGAGGAAGGATTTAGGTTATTTTGGGCAACTAGGAACACGTGGCTTAGGCTATCCTGTAGAGCTTTTGTTAGATACGATTCGTGATGTGCTAGGTGGAGCTACTTTGCAGCCAGTAGTTCTCGTTGGAGTGGGTAACCTAGGAAGAGCGCTACTCCATTATGACGGTTTTAGAAAAGAAGGGTTCGAGGTGTTAGCTGCTTTCGATGTGAAGCCTGATGTGATTGATCAGGAGGGGTTGCCTGTTCCTGTCTTGCATGATGATCTGATGATAGACTTCATCGCTGCGAAAGGCGTGCGAATGGCGATACTCTGTGTTCCTGCAAAGTATGGCCAAGAGGTGGCCAATGTTTTGGTGAATGCTGGTGTTGTGGGTATCTTAAATTTCTCTCCAACTATCCTTCAAGTGCCTGACCAAGTCGTGGTGACACGAGTAGATTTGGCGATGGAATTAGAGAGCCTTAGTTACTTCATAGACCAGTAGGGACTTACGTTAGTAGCCGAAGTTTTTAAAACTTTAACGGGGTTCATAAAAGTTATTAGAAGGTGCGTTTTTGGTTGTTTTGTTCATTGTGAGTCAGTTGTGAATGTGCTGTAAAATTTACTTCAGACAAGTTAACTAAATGCGGGGTCAAGCGTTAAAGTTTTTAAAACTTAGAAGGTCTTGATAAAGCGTAGTTTGAGCGATCTAATTTATTTCTTAAACAAAAACCTGTGTCCAAATATTTAAGTTGGGGGTATCACTATCAGCCGCTCGGAGGAGGTAGATTATCAATCCCTTTTCTGGCTCAGCCACACAATAAATAACGAACTATATGGACCGACAAAATAACGAGACTCAGCTAAACACAATTGAATCAGAACCGGTCAATACGAAGTCTATTGTATGGAAGAATGTTCAAGACTCGTTAATGAAGTTGGTGAGCGCAGACGCTTTCAATCGTTGGTTTAAGGGAGCTTGTTGTGTGGCTATTTCTGAGACAGAAATGAAGCTTTCTGTTCCTAATGATATTCACCAGGTTTGGATTGAAACTAACTTTATGCCTGAGCTGCAATCCGCGGTATCATCAGTAATCGACGCGAATATTCATGTGAAGGTAGTAGTAGCAGGCGAAGAGGAAGAAGATGACGATTTTGAACCAACAGAAGTTATTTCTGAGAAGTCTGAGCAGCGTATTAAGTCGGCTGGCTTGAATCCTCAATATTGTTTCAGTAAATTCGTAGTAGGTCATAATAGTGAGTTTGCTCATGCTGCCTGTAGCGCAGTGGCTAGTGGTTCAGGATTTGCTTACAACCCGTTATTTATTCATGGTGGATCTGGATTAGGAAAGACGCACTTGATGCAAGCGATCGGTCATGAAGTTCTCCGTAAGAATCCTAATGCTAAAGTAGTATATTTGACTTCTGAGAAGTTCACTAATGAATTCATCGACGCGGTTAAAAAAGGTAGCTTAGATAAATTTAGAAAAAAGTATCGTAGAGCAGATTTCTTGCTGATTGATGATATTCAGTTTGTGGCAGGAAAAGAGAGAACTGAGGAAGAATTTTTCCATACATTTAATACTCTGTTAGATTTACAAAGCCAGATTGTGTTAACGAGTGATCGCCCAGCTTGCGAGATCAAGAGCTTCGACGCTAGAATGATTTCTAGATTCGAAAGTGGTCTCACTGTAGAGCTTCAGATTCCTTTAATGGAGACACGATTGGCAATTCTTAAGAGAAAGATGGATGATTGGGATACCACTCTTCCGGATGAAGTGGTGCGCTATTTAGCCGATAAGATTCGTAGTAATGTTAGACGCCTTGAAGGTGCTTTAGTGCGAGTGGCTACGTTTTCTTCACTTGGTGGAGGCAAGATCACTATTGAAAGAGTGGAGCATCTACTCAGAGATATTTTACGAGAAGAAGGATCTAGAAAAGTTACTATTGATGCTATTCAGAAAGCAGTTTCTGATCACTTTGATATCAGACTCGCGGATATGAGTAGTAGAAGAAGGCCTTCGAATATTGCATTTGCTAGACAGGTTGCGATGTTTCTCAGCCGTAAGTTGACTCAGTCATCATTGATGGAGATTGGTGATGCGTTTGGTGGACGAGATCATGGGACTGTGATTCATGCTGTTAAGAAAGTAGAGCAGCGTATTAAAGGAGAAAGCTCAGTGAGAGACACTGTAGATCTTCTGGATGCGATGTTGCAAAGAAGGTAAGTCTACATTTTTGGCGCATATCGCGAGGGCTACATATTGTATGTCATTTGGTCGGGTTGCGCTATATGGTGTTTTTTCTCATAAAACATTAAAGAATGCTTGATATAAGGAGTAGAAAGTTCACTTTGAGTTCAGAAATTAGTATCTTTTCACCTCTAAGATACGCAACTCCGAGCATCACTCATGAAATTCACTATCACCAAACAATCATTCATCGACGCACTTTCTCAAGTGCAACATGTTGTAACTAACAGAACTACGCTTCCTATCTTATCCAATGTGCTCATTGAGGCGGTAGGGAATCAACTTAGGTTAACTACTACGGATCTCGATGTTGGAGTGATGGGTAGTGTGGAAGCAAATGTAGAAAAAGAAGGAGCTACGACACTTCCTGTGAAGCGCCTGGCTAGCATTGTTAGAGAGCTTCCAGCTGAAACAATCGAAGTATCTGTAGATGCTAAGAACCACGCAAGTATCAAGTGTGGTCCATCATTCTTCAAAATTATTGGTCTTGGTGATGACGAGTTCCCGCCACTCCCTACATTTGACGAATCTAAAGAATTCAAGATTCCTCAGCAGACTCTGTTAGATGCTTTGAAAAAGACATCTTATGCGATTTCTACTGATGAGACGCGTTACGTTCTTAACGGTATCTTCGTTCAATTCAAAGAAGGCAAGATGAGCCTTGTTGCTACTGACGGCCGTAGGCTAGCAATGGTCGAGCATGATCTAGAATTCCCAGCTAGCAATGAGTGTGATGTGATCATCCCATCAAAAGCAGTGAACGAACTTCAGCGTCTACTTAATAACGAAGGTGATGTTATTATGCACCTCACTGACAGCCAAGTATCTTTTGAAATCAACGGCAGCCTACTTGTCTCAAAGCTAATCGAAGGTAACTACCCGAACTATCGCCAAGTCATCCCTAGTAACACAACTGAGCGTGTGCAGATCAGCCGTGAAGCATTCCTTGAGACCGTTCGTCGTGTTTCTATTCTAGCTACTGATAAGTCAAACTCAGTTAAGCTTGCATTTGGTCAAAACTCAGTAGACGTGATGGCTAACACACAAGATGTGGGTGAAGCTACAGAGAGAATCGATGTGAACTATGACGGCAAAGAATTTGCGATTGCATTCAATCCAGAGTTCCTCATGGCGCCACTTAAGAATCTCAATGAAGCTGAGATCTATCTTGATATGATCGATGAAATGAGCCCGGGGGTAGTCCGTATCGACGGTTCATTCCTCTACGTGATCATGCCAATGAGAGTTTCTGGTTAATTCTAGGAAATCACCAATTTTTCCCATTAATGCTAAGCTCCTAGTGAGCTTAGCATTTTTTTTAGCTCCGACTGCAGAATGAGTCGAAACCGGTTAGAGATTTGAAGATACTGATAGAAATACAAATTTTATCAGTATAGAATTACTAGAATATGAATAAGAACGATCATACAACTTCTGAAAATAGCGATATCGCTCAGACATTCATGGAGAAATACTATCTTCCGGTAGTTATACTTGGAATGATAGTAGCGGCTCTCGTGGCTGCGATGCCTTGGATGGGGGAAGTTGGTGTTGCTAACCCGAAGACTGCTGAGACTGGTGGGCTGTGGATGAACTTTTTGGGTAGATTTCACCCATTGATTCTCCACCTTCCCATTGGTGCTGTGATGTTGGTTTTGTGCATGGAGGGGCTTAGCCTCGTTACTAAAGGGAAGTATAAGTCGCAGACAACATTGGCTGTAGCCTTTGCTGCTGTTACAGCTGTTGTCGCTGTGGTGCTCGGTTACTTTTGGTATCTTACTGGTAATTATGTGGAAGATGAGATTTCAGAGCATAAGCGTGATGGAGTGATCTTTTCTGTGCTCATGATTATTACTTTCTTAGTGAAATTCACCTATGATGCGAAAGATATCAAAGCTCTTAAGCCTGGATACTATGTGTTACTTGCTCTATCCGCAGTAACGATGATGAGCGCAGGTCACCACGGCGGTGAGATGATTCACGGTGATCCTCTTAATAGTTTTCCTAGTAAGGTGGCAGCGGAACGTGAGTCAAAGTTGAATGCTCCAGTCGCTGTTGATCCTGTGATTTACACAAATATCGTTCACAACATTTTAGAGAACAAGTGCATCAGTTGCCATGGTCCTGATAAGGAAAAAGGCGGACTACGTCTTGATAGCTTGGCTGCGATGTTAGATGGTGGTGAGGAAGAGGACTGTCTGGTAAAAGGTGATGTAGAATCTAGCTTCATGATCACATCGTTCGACCTACCAGAAGATGAAGACATGCACATGCCTCCCAAGGAGAAACCTCAGATTACACCTGAGGAGAAAGCTATTCTCATCTGGTGGATCGAAATGGGCGCACCAGAAGACAAGAAGTTGAGTGAAGTGGAGGTGCCAAAAAACATTGCTACAGCATTACTAACCTTAAAAACTCCTGAGCAGCTTGCTGCCGAAGAAAAAGCAAAGAGAGATGCAGAAATTGCTGTGAAAAAAGCATTGGCCGACAAGCGTGAAAACCTCAGAGGAGCGTGGACGAAAATTAATGCAAAGTTCCCAGGTTCACTACGCTATCGCTCACAGCAAGAGCCCGTGTTGAGCTTTACAGCAGTTAGTTATCGCAAGGATTTCGTAGATGCTAATTTAGCTATTCTGGATGATGTTGCTGCAGACGTTGTAGAGATGGATCTTTCTGAGACAAGGCTCACTGATGCTGGTGTGGCGAAGCTCGCTCACTATAGCAGCCTAGAAAAGTTAAAACTCAATGGGACGGGGATTACCAACGAATCACTCAAAGTGCTAGCGAAGCTACCTAATCTAAAATCTCTAAACGTCTACGGAACTACTGTAGATGATGCAGGTATAGAATATTTCTCCGATCATGTTGCGCTTAGTAACCTCTATCTGTGGAACACGAACGTGACGGAAGCGGGTGCGAAAAAGCTCCAAGATACTCTCATCAAACGATCAAAAGAATCTGGTGAATCACCTAAAGTAAAACCCTCTGTAAACCTAGGTAGTCCGATTACTAAGTAATGATAAAAAGAACGTCTTCACTCTTAATTGCAGGCATTACAGCCTCTAGTCTCTTTGCGTTAAGCTCAGCTCAACTTAGAGCTGAAGAGAAGATTTCATTTAATGAGAAAATCCGTCCTCTACTGAACCGCTCATGCGTGGGTTGTCACGGAGGTGTCAAAAAAGCGGGAGAAGTTTCATTCATTTACCGAGAGGAAGCTCTAGGAAAAGGTGAGAGCGGTAGATCAGTCATCGTTCCTGGGAAACCAGAGGAATCTGAACTCTACAAGCGAATCATCTCAAAAGACCCAGACATCATGATGCCTATTCCAGGTGATCATGGTAAGCCGTTGGCAAAAGCAGAAATAGCTCTTCTTAAAAAGTGGATAGAGCAAGGCGCATCATGGGAAGAACATTGGTCCTACATCAAGCCTAAGAAGCATGAAGCTAAAGTCAAAGATACTAAGTGGGCAAGGCAACCAGTAGATAATTTCATTCTACAAAAAATAGAATCATTAGGTCTGAAACCGAGTCCAGAGGCGGATAAAGCGCAATGGCAGAGACGTGCATCATTTGATATTACTGGATTACCACCTTCTCCTGCAGAGCTTGAAGCATTTCAGTCCAATACGGCTAAAGATGCTTATGAGAAGGAAGTCGATAGAATGCTAGCTTCTCCCCGATATGGTGAAAGATGGGCTTCGCTATGGATGGATCTTGCTCGATACGCGGATACTCAAGGCTATGAGAAGGACCCACATAGAGACATCTGGTTATACAGAGAATGGCTGATTAAATCCTTTAATAAAGATATGTCCTACGATGAGTTTCTTAGGGATCAGCTAGCGGGGGACTTAGTGCAAAACCCTACTACAGATCAGCTCATAGCAACTGCGTTCCAACGCAATACTCAGACTAATACTGAGGGAGGAACTGATGATGAGGAATTCCGTGTGACTTCAGTGATTGATCGTGTGAATACTACATGGGCATCATTACAAGGCATCACATTTGGCTGCACTCAATGTCACTCGCACCCTTATGAACCGATCGAGCATGAGGAATATTATAAGTTTAGCAGCTTCTATAATAACTCAGAGGATGCTGATCTAGACAACGATTTCCCAAAGCTTCTGATTGCTCATGATCCTAAACTTAGAGACAAAGCAAGCACGCTCCAGCTACAGCAAATCGAGCTGAAGAATAAGAAGAATGAAATAGGTCGTAAGCTCATGTATGACGATAAGTCATGGGGGAAGCTGGATTATATAGAAATTAAATCTAGTGCAGGAAAGATCTTTGAGAAAGATGGAGTGATACAGACTTCAGGGACGCATCCTGTGCGTTTGAATCATCAGCTTAACGCTAAAGTTAGAAGTTTCACTGCCCTTAAATTTAGTATCATTCCAGAAGAATCAGATCCAGCTAAGTTACCTGAACGTGGACAAGTCCTGTCTCACTACATCATGGAGAAAATCTCTGCTGATGGAAGCAAGCAGAATATCCCATTCAATATGGTGTTTGCTGACAGTCTGGTAGGTCCTTATTCACCGAGCCAATCACTCCAAGGAGGGGCTGCAGGTTTTGGTGGTTATCCTAAGCTCTTTAAGCAACGTGATGTGGTTTATGTGCCCAATTCACCTGTCACAGTAGAAGAAGGAGATAGTTTCCAGATCGCTATTCATTGTGCAGCGAGCACTACTGGTAATCAAGCCGCCACAGTTAGAAAATTTCAGATCTACACGAGTAATGATCCAGCTTGGACCAAACTCCGTATTGATCCTGCTTACGTAAAAGTATCTCAGGAGTTAGCTAGAAGTCAGGTAGAGTTAAAGTCAATCAAAGGTAGTCACATTCCAGTTATGCGTGAACGCACCGATGAAAATGTTAGAGAGACTAGGATGTTCATCGGTGGTCTCTGGCTCAACAAGGGAGAGGTGCAGCAGCCAGGAGTTCCTAAGGTGCTTAATAGCTACAAAGCGAAAGCAGGTAATAGACTAGAAATGGCAAACTGGATGACTAGCGCAGAGAACCCTCTAACCTCTAGAGTCATGGCGAATCGGGTTTTCTCTGAGCTGTTTGGTCGTGGTATTGTAGAGACTCTTGGAGACTTTGGTTCATCAGGGATCAAACCGACTAATTTGCCTCTGTTAGATAACTTAGCACTATCACTACAGAACGATCACCAATGGAAGTTAAAAGGCTTCATCAAAGAGCTTATCCTATCAGCGGCTTATCGACAGGACAACCGAGCAACAGCAAAGCTGGCTCATGATGATCCTAAGAATATCTGGTTAGCCAGAGGTCCTAAGACTAGACTCACTGCGGAAATGGTGAGAGATAACGCTCTAGCTGTGTCAGGACTCGTCCAGCATAAGCTCGGTGGAAAATCAGTAATGCCGCCTCAGCCAGACGGTGTGTGGCAGTCAGTCTACAGTGGAGCAAGCTGGAAAAATGCAACAGGGCCAGATCGTTATCGTCGTTCTATATACACCTACTGGAAACGAACTAGTCCTTATCCGAGCATGATGACTTTCGATGCGCCTTCTCGAGATATTTGTGTGACTCAGAGAATCGCTACTAATACTCCACTACAAGCCCTAGTTACTCTTAACGATCCTGTATTTCTAGAGTGTTCACAGAAATTTGCAGAAGTCATTTCTAATACACCTGGAACTCTAGAAGGGAAGCTGGCTTATGCTTATAAACTATCGACTCAGCAAGAATCTAACAAGCTCATCACTAAGACGCTCGCAGAGCTCTATCAGAAGCTTTCAGTAGACTATAAGACCCAAGATCACAGTAAGATAGCGGTCACTGCGGAACAGGCTGCCATGGTCATTGTTGCTAATGCTCTGCTTAACCTAGATTCCGCCATTACTAAGTAATATGAATATCTTTCAACAACTTCAGCACGATACTGCACTACTTGATACTAGGCGTCAGTTTCTAAAAAAATGCGTAGCGGGTGTCGGCACTACATGGCTTTCGAGTCTGGGTTTAGATGCCTTTTCTCCTGAGAAGACTATCGAAGAAAATGGTCTCAGTCATTTTGCTCCTAAGGCCAAACGTGTGATCTTCCTGCACATGGCTGGAGCTCCGAGTCAGCTAGAACTTTTTGATTACAAACCTGAGCTAGCAAAGCTCGACGGCAAAGACTGTCCAAGTGAATTTCTAGAAGGCCAGCGCTTCGCTTTCATTCAAGGTGTGCCTAAAATGTTAGGCTCTATTTACCCATTCCATAAAGCTGGTCAGACTGGTCAGTGGATCTCAGATAGAATGCCGTATACCGAAAAAGTGATCGATGATCTCTGTATCATTAAATCGATGCATACCGATCAGTTTAATCACGCACCAGCACAGCTACTGATGCACACTGGTAATGTGAATCTCGGTAATCCATCAACCGGGTCTTGGGTGACCTACGGGCTAGGAAACGAAAACCAAAATCTACCTGGCTACATCGTGTTAGCATCCGGTGGTAGAACTCCATCCGCAGGTAAATCTGTCTGGGGAAGTGGATTCTTGCCATCAGTTTATCAAGGTGTGCAGTGTCGTTCTAAAGGTGATCCTGTCATGTATCTCTCTAGCCCCAGTGGTGTCTCTACAGACATCCGTCGCAAGACCATGGATGCAATCAATAAGGTGAACCAACAGGCTTACGAGGAATCACATGATCCTGAGACTCTGACTCGTATTGCTCAGTATGAAATGGCATTCAGAATGCAAATTCACGCGAATGAAGCTTTCGATATAAAGCAGGAGCCACAATACATTCATGACCTATATGGCACTAGTCCTGGTGAAGAATCATTCGCTAACAATTGTCTACTAGCACGAAGGCTAGCTGAGCAGGGGACTCGTTATATTCAGTTATTTCACTGGGGCTGGGATTCACACGGAGCTGGTAAATCTGAAGCTCTCAATAGTGGATTTAAAAAGAGATGTGAGGAGGTGGATAAACCTATCTACGCGCTCATCACAGATCTCAAACAGCGAGGTCTTTTAGAAGACACTCTGATCGTCTGGGGTGGGGAATTCGGTAGAACGCCTATGCGTGAAAATCGTGGTGGTGCAGAAATGGCATTTGTGGGCCGAGATCATAATCCCGGCGCATTTACTATGTGGATGGCTGGTGCTGGTGTGAAGCCTGGTTCTTATGGTGAGACTGATGCCATCGGCTATCAAGCTTCCAAAGATAAAGTTAGTGTGCAAGATTTACAGGCTACGATTCTCAACCGACTAGGGCTCAACCACAAGAGCCTCACCTACCCGTTCCAAGGTCTAGATCAAACTCTAACAGGTGTGGTGAAACCATCTCGAGTAGTCAAAGAGCTGTTCATGTAGCGCTACATAAACAGATTTCTGTTAGGTGTGAATTAGCGGCTATAAACACTAGGCCAGAATGCAGGTATTTTACGCACGAGCTTATCAAATGCCCTAGCGTCTGCTCGGTGCTTGATGCTGCCTTTGGTGCTATCGTTACCCCAGCTTGATGATAGGCCTCTAGCTGTTGCTTTCTCTTCCATCACTCCGTAGATGTAGCCAGTCTTAGCATCGATAAATGTGAGTGAAACAGTTGAGACTGCTTTGTGTCCATTAGTAGGAGCTGCTCCGAGGGTGGCTACGCTGAGAATGGTAGAGCCGTTTGTCGATCTAGCAGTGGTTCTGAATTCATAGACAGCTAGCATGTTACAGCCCATTTTCTGAGCTGCATAGCCTAGCTCCTTGTAGCTAGTGTTAGAGCTAGAGAGAAATGATGGATTGATGTTTACTGCACCAGCCAAATTTGGCAGAGAGCCTACTATTTTCTCGTGTTCCTCGGTCTCTAGGTCTCTGTTGTTTACAACGCGTAAGTTGTTATTGTAGCCAGAAGTGACTTGGATAAACCCGATCCTAGCTGGAAACTTTACCGTAGGTTTTAGTGTTCTGTTAGAAGTGTATCGTTGGCTGGTCTTCTTATTTTTAGAAAGGGATTCATGGTGCACTACTGGAGCGTCATAGCTGCTTGACGTAGAATAATCACAGCTATTGAGGCTGAGTAAGGCGCCAGACAAGGCGACTAATGAAAGAGGTTTTAAATAAGGATGGAAGCGGTTTTGTTTAGAAGTATAGTTCGTTTTCATAGTGACGAAACCATAAGCTCAAACAGCTGAGTTTGAGAAATTGATTGTTCTTAGGTGATCATCATTTGAATCGATGAAGCCTAATCCGTTGCAAGCTGAAGCGCTTCTAAAACCTCAGTGATGTAAGGTATGTTGTCGTATTTCTTGGCGAGCTTCTTGCAAGCTGAAGCTAGTTTGGCGTCAGTGTAGCCTTTCTTGTAAGTTTTACCTTCACCTCGGAGGTATCTCTTTGCGATTTTAGCAAACTCAGCTCTGCCTTGTATGTAGAGTTTGTTGTCTTTGTCTTCTTCTAGTTTCTTGATGATAGGCTCTAGCTTTTTCATCGCTTCGCCGCCTAGTGCATAGTTGTCACGGAGCATGAGGGCGTAGAGATAGGCTCTTTGGTTGTCACTATCTACGTTTTCTTCGATGCGTTCCATTACCTCTGTTTCAAATCTCTCAGCCTCTTCTTTGAGTCGTGTTTTGGCTGGTCCTAGGTAGTTCATCTGCATCCAGAGCAGGGCGTCGAAAAGGTAGTCTTCGTCCGGAATCTTGCTGGTGCCTTCATAGAGAATATACGGAGTCTTTCTTGAGAATTTCTTATGTGATGCAGCAGTGGCGTAGCGCATGTGACTTCTGGCTCCACTAAGGAAGTAGTAGTGATCAGCATTCGGTGACCATTCATCGTCAGTGTAGCCATTGATAGCGAGAACCCCATGGGCCTTGATACGCTCCGAAAACATAATGGCTAGAGCTGCTCCGTCACGATCGCCAGCGAGGTAGGTGCGTCTTTTATCGATAGGTAGTGTTCTCTGAATGTGTCGGGTGCAGTCTTCAGCGATGCTTAAGTTTTCAAGGTTCTTGAGGCCTTTTTTGTTATTGATCGAGACCGCTAAGATCCAGCCGAATGACTCAGCAAAGTCAATGTAGTCATCCAAGTCTTTATCTTTGCCTCCGCCACCATTGATGTAGAGTAGCATGGGGACATTCTTAGTGTCTGGAGTCAGTAAGTCTGGGATGTAGAGATAATATTTGGCTGCTGGTGATGCCTCTATAGCGTCGCTCACTCCACCCTGTTCTACGGGGAATTTCTTTTTTCCTTTGTCTTCGTCTTTCTCTTCTACCGCTTCTTTTTTGTCTTTCTTAGCCGCGTCGGGTTTATCCGCTGGTTTTACAGCGTCTTTTTTAGGCTTATCGCCTTTAGCGAAGTGTTCATTAATGAACTCTTGGTTTTCTTTGCTAAATTTTTCGAGAGGAATGGAAACTTTGCTGCCATTGCGTTTCTGGAAGGTGACAACTCCATTGGTGAGGAAGAGAGCTCTAGCCGAGAAGGTCTGTCCAGATTCGGCCGATGTCCAAGATCTATATTTAGTAGGTCCAGCAGCTAATAGAGTTAGGCCACTGAGGTTAAAAATGAGTAAGGTGATTACGAAAATACGCATGGTTCCTTATAGGCATTTTTGGGTGCTTAGTCAGTGAAAAAAGTGAATTTTCAAGCGAATCTATTTTGAGACTACTTGTTCTTTCTTTTGGCCTTCTTCTTATTGCGCTTGGTTTTTTTGCCATTGGCGTCGTGATCATGATCTAGCTCAGGAGTTTTGACACTGCCTGCTTCGTGTAACTCACATTCACCCTCTTTCGTGACTATTACGAAATCTCCACCTGTAACAGCTGCCATGTATTGCATCGGCTTTTCAGCTTTCGGGTGCATCATCGCAATGGTGTTAATGCGGACGCCTTTTTCTTTAGCTAACTCAGAAATTTTCTTCGCAGAAGCATTCGCTGTAGAGCATGACCCATCAGTCATGAAGTAAATGACTTTAGGTAGAGGTGATTGATTTAACGCAGCTTCTAATGGGCTAGACCAATCAGTTCCCCACACGAGTTCTTGCTTGCTGATTTTCTTTGCTATGGCTTCTTTGTTAGCCACAGATGCTAGTGTCCAAGGTGCAGGAGCTGTGTCTAGATTAGATGTCCAGCGGTGTGCTCCCTTGCCCTTCCATTCTACTAGATCGCCGTTGTTGATGACGACAACATGCTCTTTATTGCCATCGACTTTTCTCACATCATCACCAGCTTGCCAGACTGGACCCGCAAAGAAGAAGGTGCTGAATTGGCTGTCTTCAGGAAGTGAATTGATAGAGTGGGTGAGTTCCTTACGAAGCAGTGCGACTCGCTTACCTTTCATTGATGCTGAGAAATCGATCACGTAGCAAACATCGGTCTCATCTGATGTGCAAGTTGACTTGAAGAACTCGATAGCTCGCTTCTTAAATGGTTTCGCCTTACGGTCTTTTAGTTGAGCTTTCTTGGCATTGAAAGCTGTCCAATTGTAATCTGGATTAGAATCAGCCTCACGTTTCATGATTGCGAGCTCTTCATAGATCTCAGCATTGTGAGAGTCTTCATTGAGCAGAGCTTTCTCCGACAGCTCCATGTATTCTGAGAATGTAGTAGCATCTGCCTTAGCTAGGCAAGGAGAGATCGAAAGTGCTGATACAGCTCCCAAAGCGAAAAGTCGATTTATAGTCTTCATGTAACTATAAACCGATGGCTTTCTGAAAAGTTGCAGCTTTTGGCTGAACTAGCAGAAATGATGTTTAATTCGGCTCAGAATCGAAGGCTCTGGTCTCGAAGCGCATAAGTTCTTTGATGAAGGTGAGTGGGATACTGCCAGTTGGTCCGTTACGGTTTTTAGCGACGTTGAGCTCAGCTTCGCCGTCTTTTTCATCACGCTCTTCCTGATCGTCTGCGTAATATGCTGATCGGAATAGTAGTCCGATCATATCCGCGTCCTGCTCTATCGATCCAGATTCACGAAGGTCAGACATACGTGGAGAGCCACCAGTTCTGCTTTCCGGTCCACGGTTAAGCTGCGCTAGGACGATGACTGGGATGGAGAGTTCTTTGGCTAGACCTTTGAGTCCAGCAGAGATTTCAGCGATCTCACGTTCTCGAGAGTTTTGCGCCTGCTTCGATGTCGAACGCATCAGCTGGAGGTAGTCAATCGCGATGACTTGGATGTCTTCTTCCTTCTTCTTTCTTCGAGCCTTAGCACGGAGTTCTGAGATGGAGATACCAGCGGTGTCATCGATGAAGAGTTTAGATTGTGCAATTTCTGCCGCAGCACGTTTGATCTCTTGGAGATCTTTTTTGTTCGGCTTGATTCCGTTGCGCAGGTTGGTGATGGCGTATTTAGCTCTGGCGAAAAGTAGTCTCTGGACGATCTGTGCAGAGGTCATCTCACAGGAGAATACCATGGAAGGTTTTTTACAATCGAGGCAGATATGCTCGATCAGGTTCATCACGAATGAGGTCTTACCCATAGATGGACGAGCTGCGATAATGAACATTTCACCCGGTTTGAGTCCGTTGGACATTTCATCGAGTTGCTTGTATCCAGTAGTAATGCCCATGGGAGCTCCTCCTCCAGCTAAAAACTCTTCGAATTCTGCAATAACCTTCTTGATGTCCTGCTTTACAGTTGGAGCTTCTTCGATTTCTGCACCTTCACGGATTGCGAAAATTTTCTGTTCAACTTCATCTAGCAGGGCAGCGACTTCTTCCTGATCTTCGAACGATCTGGTGATGGCGTCTGTGCAGGATGAGATGATGCTACGGAGGGTGAACTTATCCTTAATGATCTCAAGGTGATGGTCAAAGTGCGCAGCAGTAGGTGAGTAGGTGTAAATCTCTGTAATGGCAGCGGCTCCACCGATCTTGTCTAGTAGCTCACGGTCAACGAGTGTCTGTGTGAATGAAACTAGCTCGATTTCTACGCCGCTCTCTGAGACTTCACTCATGATCTGATACATGGTGCGATGACTCGGGTGGTAGAAGTGATCGTAGGTGAGGCCTTTTTCCTGAGAACGCATAATGTATTCTGCAGGGTCTTGGAGCATGGAACTAAGGATGCTTTTCTCAGCGCCTAGAGCATGAGGAAGCGCTCTCTGGGCGATCTCTTCCTCACTTTTAACCGTGCGGTTTCTCTGTAGTTCCGGACCGTCGTTCTTATATTCTTTAGCTTCCATAGGTAGTCTTGGAGAGTAGCACTGGAAATAAGTGCTAGTCAATTTCCGTTAGATAGAAAATTGATTTCATTGTTAATGGTCTAATATATAGTGTGTTGCATGTTTTGTTTGTGCCTTTTTACATGGCGGTTTTACATAATCGCTAGATTTGCTGATATTTCGTAATTTTGAGCTTAGCTTAGCGTAGATTTTATGTATAAATGTCCGAGTTCGTATGATGACTCGTATACAAAAAGAAAAAAAATCTCAGAAATTGGCATGTGATGTGCCGGTTTATTCTGTGCTCAAGTCTAACTATTTAGGCTCTAAGAAGATGATGACGCAGGGGTTAGGCTTATGCTCAGCACTGCTTATTACTCTAAACTCAGCTAATGCTCAGCAAGAAGAGACTTCGTTGATTGAACGAGAAATTCAAAAGCGCTCAGAATCTGTGATTCTAGCCCAAGAGCTATTGAAGCAAGGAGATGTCTCCTACAATAATGGCAAATTCGGTGAAGCCGTAGATGCGTATCAAAAAGCATTCGAGCTGATACCTCAAGGTGGGCTTACTGCTGAAATTAAGGCAGCAGCTGCCCAACGTTATGCTCAGGCTGCAGTAGAAAATGCGAAGGTCCTCTCTAGATCTGGCCAATATGATGTGGCTAGAAATCAACTTAACAATGTCCTTAAGCCTGGAGTCTCACCTAAGAATCCAGCAGTGATCAAGATGCTAGGGAGACTGGATGATCCTATCCGAACAAGCCCAACGCTGACTCCGGAACATGTAACCGATATCGAAAATGTATCGCATTGGCTGCGTAAAGGAGAGTCGTTTTTCAATCAAGCTCAGTATGATGAGGCTATTATAGCTTATGAAGAAGCTATAAAAATTGACCCTTATAATAAGGCGGCTAGAAGAGGGATGGCGAGAATTTCTGTAGAAGCGACTGGCTATGCAAGAGCGAGCTCAGACGAACGCCGCACAGCTGCACTGGCTCAAGTGAGTGAACTATGGGAGCTCAAGGTGAAGCCGGAAGTAGAGCTTCCAATAGCTGATTTTGCTCCCGGAGATGGTGAGCTAGTAGGTCTAGCGCAGAATTACAAAAAGAATAAGCTGAACAGCATCATTGTTCCGTCAGTGAATTTTAAAGAAATGAGTTTTGATCAAGCGCTTCGCATGGTCAGAATCTGGGCACGCGAGCTAGATACTACCGAGCTAGATCCTAGTAAGAAGGGGCTTAACTTTGTCACAAGATTTGGTGATGAAGAGTCTGGGTTCTTGCCTAAGATCCAGAAGGTGAGATTTAACCTAGAGCTAAGTAATGTTCCTCTATCGACAGTGCTAGACTATGTAACTCAGGCTACTGGAACATACTGGAGAGTGGAGCAATACGCTATCGTTATTCGTCCAGTGGGCGCTTACACTGCTGAGCTTAGCACACGCACATTTAGAGTTCCTCCTGGGTTTATGAGTGATGCTGGTAAAGAGAAGGTGGACGATGATGTCTTCGGGAGTCCTCAGAATAATATCCAGACAGCGATTACACCTATCGATTACTTTAAGTCATTAGGTATCGATTTCCCAAAGGGAGCTTCAGCATTTTACACGAAGACGAACAATACGCTCAAAGTTACGAACACTCCTCAAGCTCTGGACTCGATAGAAGCATTTGTAAGAAGCCAAAGTTTGAAAGAGAATGTGCAAGTCGTGATCAAAACGACGATCATCGATATCAGTCAAGAAAACCTAGAGGAGTTAGGTTTTGATTGGCTGCTTGATCCGGTCGAATTTAGTAATAGAACCTCATTAGGTGGAGGCACCAGAGGTAATGGAGATCTTGTGGCTCCCATCGCTGATAACGGTTCAGCTGTAACATTTAACGGACAGCCTGTGACCTCAGGTAACAGAAGTGGAAATAGTATGTTCGGGATAGATTCTATCGATGATAGGATCGCTGGAATAAATCTATTTGATCCTAATGCAAGGCCTTCGGAACAAAGAGCTCCTGGCATACTTCAGGTTACTGGTGTGGCTGATGGTTCCGTGATTCAGGCGATTCTAAGAGGTTTGGATAACAAGAAGGATAGCACGGATCTTTATCTTCCTTCTATTGTTACCGCTCCTGGACACAGAGCTAGTGTCTACTCTGGAGTTATTATGCCTTACCCGACTGAGTATGAGCAAGGTGAGTTAGCAAACGGGGGGCTGGTTCCACCAACGCCTTCATCTCCAACATCTTTCGATACTCGTGAGTTAGGTGCACAGATTTCATATGAGCCTACCGTGAGTGATGATAGACTTTATATCGACCTCAATGTGGCTCCAGAAATAGTTGATTTTGAAGGATTCGTAAACTACGGAACACCGCTTACACAGGCAGTTATTGATCCAGTGACAGGCCTGATTGTTCCTATTGTTACTAGCCCTAACCAGATTTTACAGCCTATCTTTAGGATTATAAGAACCGACACAAACGTGACGATCCAAGATGGACATACGGTTGTAATTGGTGGCTTAGTTCAGCAAAGAATCGAAACAGTGAATGATAAAGTTCCTATATTAGGCGATCTTCCATTGTTGGGCAGACTTTTCCAGTCTAATGGTGTTAGATCATCTAAGAGGGTGGTGCTTATCTTTGTGAAGGCCGAGCTTGTTGATCCTACTGGTCGTCCTTGGAGAAATCGTTAATTTTTACTGGTGTCGTGCGGGGTGTGACTCCGCAGATTACTGTTTGATACTATAAAATAGAAAGAATAATATTTTGTCAGAACATAATAATAGCTTGTCGGTAGATGACATGATGAAAAACCTCAAAAGGAAAAGCCAAGAGGTAAGAGAAGGTGAGAAAAACGACGGGGAGTTAGTAACTAGAGCAGACGGTTCGACTGCTTTCAAGGTGAAGACACGTAAGCGTCGATCTGCTCAGGAAAAGACTGCGGCTAAGGAAAAAAGCCAACGTAAGAAAATCGTCATTCTTAGCTCAGTAGTCATAGCGTTGCTGCTTTTAGGTATCGGCTATGGATTTGTAGTGGGTTATTATAATAGTGGTGGATTTGAGAAGAAGTTCGTTGCTTCTATACAAAGTAGCACAGGTGCTGACGTAGAGGTTAGCTCTGTAGGAGTTGGGCTTAGTGAGTCCAGTGTGAAAAGTTTGAGTCTTTCTTGGGGTGGCAATAATTCAGTCGTTAAGAAGTTGAGCGCTCAAGGGCTCTCTGCTGATACGGGGTCTCTAGGCTTATTAACAAGTGGCTGGAGTGGCTCAGAAGTAAATGTCTCAAAAGTTGATCTTGAGTTGGGCTATACGGAGTCAAATTCTAGTGGTAGCACAGAAGAACGAGCATTCAATTACGATATATTTTTGTCTAACTCTACTAATATTAAAATTGGAGAATCAGGCGAGTGGTTACTTACTAACACTTCGGCCAGCTACAAGCTGAATGAATCTGGAGAAAGTCAGATAGACCTTTATGGAGGTGAGTTTGTTACCCCTATAGATCTTGATTACAAGTTGTCCACTGGTGTGGTAACGTTGAAAGATAGCTATATGGATCTGTCCATGAAGTTGGCGTCTAACAAAACACAAGGCAGTGTTCTTCTAGAGGGGAAGGTCGGGTATGGAACTGGAGATAAGATTAGTCTCAAATCTACTTATCAAGAAGCTCCTCTCAAAGACTGGCTGAATATAAAGATGCAGAGATTTATCGCTGGAGAAATTACCGCTGCTACGGGGTCACTGCGCATGAACCTAGGAGAGGAAGAATCTATCGAGCTTGTTATTAATGCAGAGTCTGAAGAGATGTCACTAGGTAGATTTCCATTTGTGAGAACGTTATCACTTGAGCTTAAAGATGATTACTTCGTGATTCCTAAGTTTGAAGATGGATCTAGCTTTAAGCTTCAACAGTCTAACAAGATGACTAAAGTTTCCGAGATTAGTTTGCTTCAAGAAGCGCATTTGAAGGTGACTGGTGAATTCAGTCTAGCGGCAGACGGTAAGCTCTCTGGTCAACTCAAGCTAGGAATACCAGT
Source organism: uncultured Rubritalea sp. (assembly GCA_937132085.1). Lineage (GTDB taxonomy): Bacteria > Verrucomicrobiota > Verrucomicrobiia > Verrucomicrobiales > Akkermansiaceae > Rubritalea. Next base: position 35,774 of record CAKZNV010000103.1, read on the forward strand.
CATGAACATGGGCTTGCTAGATAAGAAGGTCATCCAGTCCGTTTTCAGTGAAGATGATGGTCTGTTCTTCTGGGCTACAGTGAATATTTCAGGCACAGCATCCATTCCTGAAGATGATCTCGGGGCTCAGATTATACGCGCTCGTAAAGCGTCTATCCTGGAGCAAGGCTCTGATGCAGAAAAATTTAAAATGCTCACAGAGTAACTAAATACATAGAATGCCAATCATCGATAAAGATTTTTTATTCCAGCTGTTAGAGACGCCTAGTCCTGTTGGTTATGAGTTAGAAGGCCAGAAGGTTTGGTCTGATTTTTTAAGAGATTCGGCGACTAAGATAGAGTGTGATGCCTATGGCTCAGTCACAGCTTCTCTAACTGGTGAGGGTGAAAAGTCAGTCATGCTCGCAGCCCATGCGGACGAGATAGGCTTCATGGTGAAATATATTTCGGATGACGGGTTTCTCTCTCTCGATAAATTAGGTGGTAGTGATACAGCAACAGCGAGAGGTAGACGACTTCGTATTCTAACCGATGAAGGTGAAGTGATGGGTGTTATTGGTAATACCGCTATTCATCTCCGGAAGGACGCAAGCGAAGAGAAGCCTCCAAAGGCTCATGATCTTTGGGTCGATGTCGGAGCTTCTAGCAAAAAAGGAGTTTCTAAACTAGGAGTCCGTGTTGGTAACGTAGCTGTCTATGAAGATAGCCCTATGCTTTTAGGTAAAGATAAAATAGTTAGTCGAGCTCTGGATAATAGAATCGGAGGTTATATCATTGCTCAGGTGCTGAAGGTTCTTGCTGATCGACAGCTTAGTCATTCTTTGATTTGTCTCAATGCAGTGCAAGAGGAAATAGGTGGAGCTGGAGCCGCTATGGCTGGCTATAGGCATTTTCCAAATATCGCTATCTGCATCGATGTTACTCATGCTACAGATACGCCTGGAATCGATCAGAAAGAAGCAGGAGAAGTTAAGCTGGGCAAAGGTCCGACTATTGCTCACGGCTCTGCAAATCACCCACTAGTCGTGAAGCGGTTGTTAGAGGTGGCGAAGGAAAATAAAATTTCAATACAGCATGAAGCCACTAGTAATTTTACAGGCACAGATGCTGACTCTCTATACGTAACGAAGCAGGGGATACCGAGTGCGCTAGTTTCGTTGCCCATTAGATGTATGCACTCAGTGGTGGAGACTGCGCAGACTGATGATATTGAGAATACTATCTTGCTCCTTGCTGCATTCGTGGCTAGTCTAACAGATCAAGACGACTTCCATCATAAAATTTAAGAATCTAGCGTAAATACCTCGAATGAATACTCAGCAAAAACTAGAACAATCTATCTGCTCAGTTATTCGTGGTCAGGATGAGTTGATCCGTAAAGCTCTCTGTTGTCTAGCTGCTGGTGGACATCTTTTGTTAGAGGACTATCCAGGCACTGGTAAGACGACTTTAGCTAAGGCTCTTGCTCAGTCCATTTCTGGAGCTGAGTTTCAGCGTATTCAGTTTACTCCTGATCTACTACCATCTGACATATTAGGTGTCTCTATTCTAGATGCTCGCACATCAGAATTTAATTTTCGTAAAGGGCCTATATTTTCTAACATTTTACTGGCTGACGAGATTAACCGAGCCTCACCAAGAACGCAAAGCGCACTTCTTGAGGTCATGGCGGAGGAGCAGGCTACTGTAGAAGGGGAGACCTATCAGTTTGATGATTTGTTTTTTGTTATAGCGACACAGAACCCAGTAGAGTTCCGAGGCACTTATCCACTTCCTGAGGCGCAGATGGACAGGTTTGCCATGCAGTGTTCACTTGGGTATATTTCTAATGCTGAAGAAGTGAGTGTTCTAACAGATCAGCAGCTCGGAGTGCACCCTATTAAACAACTTACCTCTAAGGTTTCTCTTGAAGAAATTATGCTTTGGCGAAAAGAGGTGGCGGAAGTCGCCGTGTCTGATGAGTTGAAGGACTATATTGTTAGACTTGTTTCTGCGACCAGGGGGCTTCCTGAAGTAAAGTTGGCCGCTAGCCCAAGAGCGTCACTGGCGCTTATGAAAATTTCGCAAGCCATGAGTTACATGCTTGGATCTGACTTCGTTACGCCAGACGTGATTCAGTCGTGTGCCGTAGATGTAATCGCTCACAGACTGGTCCTCGATGCTGATGCTAAGTATGCTGGTAAGACGGCGCGCAACCTAGTAGCTAAGATTCTAACAGAAGTGGAAGTCCCAGCATAATTAACCGTATTGAAATGTCTAATAGTATAACTACGCTGCTCTACTTTTTCTATAAATGTGCAGCTAAGTTTAGGTCGATCTTTTCTTCAAGAATTACTACGTTTGGATACTATGCGCTGTTCTCGTTGCCTGTGCTCTTATTGCTTTCAGTTGTCTATCTTACTATTTCTACGTTCTATTTGATTGGAGTATTGGTTGCAGCAGTAGTGGTGTCTTTAATTTTATCATTCTTCAGGAGGGGGGAGGTCAAGGTGGAGCGAGTGTTACCATCCTACGCTGTAGTCAATGAAGCTCTCGAGTATAAAGTGACCTGCACTAATATTTCATCAGTTAGCCTTAGCTCAGCAATTTTATTAGATTCAGGTCCTGAGGTTTTGCCGACACGTGATGAATTTGTCTCTGGTGTTGAACCGGGGGAAAAGCTTAGAAACGGGTTTGATAGGTTTTTCAAATACTATCGCTGGATGTGGCATGTAAAACGTAAAACGAAGTTTACCTCGAAACCCATAGCCTTGCCTTATTTAAAAAAAGGGGAGAGAAGTGATAATTTTATCCTCTGTAAGCCTACGCGGCGTGGTAAATTATATTTCAATAACGCAACCCTCCTTTTGCCAGATCCTATAGGCCTTTTTCAGAAGGTAAAAAAAATTTCGACGTATGAAGAGTCAATTATTGTATTGCCTAGGCGTTATAGGCTCTCTCATCTCTTGTTGGATGGTCTGTCTAGGTTTCAGTTAGGCGGTGAATCTGCCTCTAGAGCCAATGGACAATCCGAGGAAATGATTGGTCTGAGAGAATATAGGCCAGGGGATCCAGTGAAGCATATTCACTGGCGAAGCTGGGCTAAAACAGCAAAGCCTATCGTCAAAGAATATGAAGATGTCTTTTTTCCTAGGTATGGGCTAGTCTTAGACACCGCCTGTAGTTATTCACGAGCTGATGTATTCGAAGAGGCGGTCTCTATTGCATCTTCCTTTGCTAGTTCAATTGATACTAAGGAATGTCTGCTAGATTTAATTTTTCTTAATCAAGGGGCTAAAGTGCAAACAGTAGGTAAAGGTATAGCTAGGCCAGATGTGATTCTTGAGTTTTTAGCGTCCGTAGATATAGATACTAGTCCAGATTGGGAGGGTCTGCGTCAAAAAGTAGCCCAGCACACTGACTCTCTGACCGCATGCATCGTGATCCTCGTTGAGTTAGACCAAGAAAGAATTTCTCTTATAGAGCAACTAAAGTCCTCAGGGATGACAATAATGGTAATCGTTTTGTTCTCTGATTCGGCTCAGGAAGGAACAATTATTGCTCACGGAGCGATTCCTATATCAATGAAATCAGTTCAGAGGGATCTTTTGGGTCGAGTGTAAGAAAAACCATGAACTAAGATGATTTGTGTAAGTCGCTAAAATAAAGAGCTATTTTTGTATTTCTCTGAGTGGTCTGAAAAGAAATTCAAAAAAAGGGCAGAGAGATGTTGACAATTTCGATTTTTTTTGTAGATTGCGCCCCGCCTCACCGGCCAACGGGAGGACGAGAGAAACAGAAAGCCAGCCGCGAGAGATTCGCAGAGCGGTTTTTGCCTTTCCTCGTAATAGATCTTTTTACATCACATGACTTGGACGATACGGAGTCAGTTTTACTAAATCACTCGAAATGATTTATATAGTTATTAGGTTAACAGGGAGCTGGTCTTGAGGGATTGATCTAAGTGGAAGAGGAAAATTGAATTGTGCGCTGCGATTGTGGAAACATGATATGCAGGCAGGTAGAACGGGGTTTTTAACGGCTTTTTCTACCAATTGTCAATTTAAGTAAATTACGCCCACTTAGCAATAAGTGGAAATAAAATACGCCAACCGTTTTAAAAAAGAAGTCCTATGTAAATAGGCAAATATACGGAGAGTTTGATTCTGGCTCAGAATGAACGCTGGCGGCGTGGATAAGACATGCAAGTCGAACGGAAACATGA
>CAKZNV010000104.1 GCA_937132085.1 uncultured Rubritalea sp.
AAGAAACCGTCTCCATTTGGACCGTTAGTTACAGTGTTACCTAGGCGACCATTGCCATAGTTGTCATAAGTAAAGTTAAAGCCAGACCATGTGACATTCACTGCAGTGGCTGCACCTGTTGAATCATTTAGTGAGTTAAGGGTGCCGGAAACAGCATCAACGGTGCCATTCCAGGTGTCATTACCTGCTGTGGAATCAACCCAGTTAATACTTTCGCCTGTAGCAGTAGTAGAAGCTAAGTTTCCATCGAAGGTTCGTGGATTTGGATCTACTCCTATGCCACCTGTTCCATCAAAGTCAACATTGATGAGTTGCTCAGTAACAGTAATCGCTGCAGTGGCTGTTACTGCCGAATATAGCAGAGCAGAGCCCATTAAAGCCGTAGATTTTAGTATTTTTTTTCTTTTCATATTTAATACGTATTTATTATTTATAACGGGAGCAGCCATTATTTTACACTTTGATGCTACTGGTGTGTAATCGATTAATTTTTTAACCAAGACTACTGACCTAATATAGATATCTGGCTTCAGAATAATGTCAAGCCGTTTCAACCTTCTTGGTAGGTGAGGTTACATTAAAATATCTATACTTAAACGTCAGTTAATTGCATTTAGTCTTCTATATTTTCCTAGTATGCAGGGAAGGAATATGATGAAATTTTAGACGTTATGATGATCCACAGTCAGAGCTATTTATCGTCTGATTGTCATTTATTCTTTGATAGCGCCTTTGAGGATTTTATGAACTTCAGGTTGCTGGATGTCGGTTTGGAGCCAGGCTCTAGCTACTAGACCAACTCTGCCTTGAATAGTTGGATTCCAGACCTGAGGGACTTTTTTGTTTTCAGTTTCAGTAAGGTATTTTCTGAGTTGGCTTAGAGGAGTTTTCTGAATGGCATGCACTTCATTAGAGAATACCCATTGAGTGACTCCTAGATCACCAAATGATACGATATAGGATCCATCATCGATCTTAAATACACTGAATTTGATCTCATAGTTTGCTAGTTGCTGAAGTTTTTCAGTCGCTTCACGAATGTGATTTTCAGATGGTTCAGAGATGAAAACGCTGCTTCCATTTTTAAAGATAACGATGGTTCTTTCTAGAGAGACATTAGAGCTGTTTGACTCAATGATATGATCCAATACAGACCGTGGTCGTAAGGCTCTAGGCGTTTCTACTATTTTTGGTGTGCTTACTTCTGCAGGATCTAAAAGAGACGTGAAGTGATATTCTTTTTCAAAATAGTAAACAATTCCTGTGCAGGCAATAAGGAGGATAGTAAATTTCAAAATGAAACGATTAAAGCTAGGTGACATATTATCCATATATACTAAGTGATGGGTAATATCAAGATGTAATGATATTACAGTAATATTAAATAACTGTTGACAGAATGATGTTGTTTCGACTAGTGTGATATATCGTTTTAGCTATGTGAGTTTTACATAGGAAAGTTTTAATAATACCCTAACAAATGAATACCCCAACAAAGATAGTTACTATAGTAGCTCTCATAATCAGTGGACTCTCGTCGGCAATGGCTGAGCCTGTAGATACGGAGCTGATCATATTGATTGATGTGTCAGGCAATATTGAAAATAGTGTGTTTGAAGAGCAGAAGCAGGCTTATGTGGATTCTTTTAGAAGTTCCGCTGTGATAGATGCTATCTCCAAAGGTAGAAATAAAAGCATAGCGGTTAGTATGGTTTTGTTTGCTGGTAATTCACAGCAATACACGGCGGTCGAGTGGATGACAATCAGAGATAGCGCTTCAGCCAATGCTTTTGCTACCGCTGTTGAGGATGCAACTGCTCCATTTACTGGACGAAATGCTCTAGGTGAGGCGCTAGGCTACGCTTCTAAACAGTTCGGTCATGAGACAGGTAATGCCGGCAACGGTTATGAGAGTCTCTATCAGGTCATTCAGATCACAGGGAACACAAAAGATAATGCGACTGGTCCTAGAGTCCGAGACCGTGGTGTGAATGTGGCGAGGGCTCGAGACGAAGCTGTAGCAGACGGAGTAGATCGCATTGATGGGATACATAGCGATAAATATGACAACGACCTAGAGGGATACTTTCAGCAGCATGTGGTCATTGGTGAAGGTTCTAACATGGAATCTCATGAAATAGGGAAATCACTTAGTCCACTATTGGAGAAGCAGTTAGTTTCAGAAATAATCGGAGGAACGGGGGCGGCGGTTCCTGAGCCAAGTTCTACTTTGTTAATTGGTATTGGAGCAGCATGTTTTTTAATTCGAAGAGAAAGGGACCAATAGATGATAGCAGAGAAATTAACTAAACTAGCAGCATGTATTTTATTACCTTTCAGTCTAGTGTCTGGGGCTGGTGCGGCGACTATGCAAGTCACGATTGTAATCGATGAATTATCCTCATTATACACATCGACCACTGCGAATGTTGGAACTGCCTCGTATGATGAAAGTAAGTTAATTAATGTAGGAATGGAGACCCTTAGAGGTCCTGATGCTGGTTTTTCCCTACAGTTTGATTCTTTTGGATATGTGCCAGCAGATGATATCGACCCTAATTTTCCCGAATATTATTTTACTGATGGTGTTTTGGTTGGCTTCGGATTTGAGGCTCCGCTGAAATCAGCTAATGCTTCAGCAGGAAGCTTTCTTCAGATTGAAGATGCCAATGTTTACTACAGCTTCGATGGATCAGATCAGTATCAAGCGCATCTAGTGTTTACTTCAGTTCCAGAACCTTCAGCCGCATTTTTTTGTGCTATTTCTGGTATGATGCTGATCACGAGAAGAAGACGAAATATATCAAGGAGACTACTGTGAAGCAGAATAAGAGAACCACAAAATTGAGTTTAGTGCAGGATGACGAGATAGTCACCAGCACCGAACAATTGGAGTTTGGTGAAGAATCTTTCTTAGAAGTTCTTCCTGAATCTCCGTATGTTGAAGGCGGAGTAAATTCTGCTGAATCGTCGATTTATAAAACAATAGGTGAGGAATTATTAGATGGAGATCTAGACCCTGAGTGCTGGGCTAAGGCTGTGCAGTGCTCTCGTGGTGATGAGAATCGAGCCAAACAAGTGTATCTAAAATGGAGAAAATCTAAGATAAAGCATAAGAAACTCAACCAAGATCAAAAATTGCAAGCTCTGGAGCTTAGACGCCTTCAGAGCTTCGTTCCTATGGCTAGAAGTTCAGAGGTTTGCTTGGGAAGTAAGGAGTTCAATGAGGCTACTTTTTGGGAGGCATTGATCTCGATTGCTTCGATCGGCAGTTTCCTAACAATTGCCAGAGTTTTTGAATTGAATGTTTATGTGTTTTTGTTGGTCTCTTTTTCAATGACATTGATTATGATCACAGGAATTAGAGCGTATTGCGTTCACAGAGTTAGAGCGAGACTCAGCCTAGGTTATGTCAAAATCACAATGTTGGTAGCGCTGCTGATGATCGTTGTCTCGTTGTTCACCACTATGGCATCGGCTAAATTTGAATATTGGTTTTAGATACTCTCTCTAAACTTACGTGGAGTGACTCCCATATGTTTTTTGAAGTGCTTGGTGAATGAACTCTGATCGTAGAAGCCTAAATCTAAAGCAACATTAGCGATATCTATGTCTTCACTTCTCAATGCTTCACAAGCCGCTTGGATTCTTGTTTTGATGATGAATATCTGTGGCGAAGCTGCATAGTATTCTTTAAATAAACGTCCGAACTGACGTAGTGAGATATTTGCTACCTTTGCAAGGTCTTCGACTTTAATCGTAGATTTAAAATTGTTCTGAATGTATTCGATGGCAGGGGCCAAGCGTGAATAAGTAAGTCCTCCATCATGAAAGGATTTAGCTTTATGACTCTTAAGCATGCCCATCACACCGATGACTTCATTATTAGCAGTCATCACTGGAAATTTATTTGCTATGAACCAATCAGGGATGCCTTGGAGATTGAAAAAGGTTTCTATGATGTTTAGCTTTGGTTTACCCGTTTCTATCACCTCAAGATCATCTTTTCGGTATTTATCCGCCATCACTTTTGGGAATAAATCATAATCTGTCATCCCTAGTATTTCACTTTCTTCCTTAAATCCAAACCTTGCTACCAATGACGCATTTCCTCTCATGATGCGGCTATCTTTGTCTTTAGCAAAGATAGAAATGCCTGGGAGATGATCGAATAATTGCTCAAACCCACGCATCGTGTCCACCTGCTTCAACCAAGCATCTCTTTCGAGTGTCAGTGTCTCCAGTGTAGCGTGTTCATTATTCATGCTTTCAGTGTATAACACTTATAAATTTAAATGCGAAAATCTTATTAAAAAATCATTACTCAAGCGTCTTAATGTAGGCGGATATATCTATCAGGGATTGTGCTGGTAGGTTACCAAAAGTTCTAGGCATGAATGATCGTCCGTTGACTCCTCCATGTGAATGGATGTTGTTTTTAGCAACAAATAGTTTTGAGCCACCAGCTTGACCAATCGTTATGCCGTTACTGTCGTTTTTCACGAGGTAGCCTTCGATGACTGACCCGTCTTTGGTGGTGACGAAGTAGAGTCCAAAAGCTCCTTCGACAGCATCGTCAGGACTAATGATGGCGGTCAATAGGTGTTCGATGCCACGATTCTTGCCGCCATCTAGAGGTGGAGCGAACTCGTTTCCTTCTTTGCCTACTGCATGGCAGGCAAGACATGATCCGAAGATAGCTTTACCCACAACTGGATTTCCCTTTAGTTTATTTTGATGCGTTAAGAACGTCTTTGATTTTCTCATGACGAGCCTTTTTTGCTACTTGTTCTATGGCTTTAGCGGCATCGTGAATCTGCTTAGCTCTCCAATCATTTTTACTGTTACTGAGTGTTCGGATCGCTGAGTTGAGGTCCCAGTGATCAGAGCTTAGATAAGAAATATGCCACAGATCTTGAATCAATTTGTTGCCTTGAGGTGAGTAGGAGAGCCTCTGGACGAGTTGTTTCTTCTGGCTGTCATCGAGAAGTGGAAGCCACTTCTTAGCATCCGATATTGCTGTTTTTTCATTTTTGATCACTAGCGCAGCCAAGGCTGAGAGCCGTAGATCAAAGCTGATTTCCTCGTTGTAGAGGAGGTTTCTGTAAAATGCTGGCTTGATGCTCTTGTCGTGACCCAGCGCCTTGAATAGATTGGTCTTCTCGTTGTTAGAGTCGGTCGAGTCGAGAAGAGAGAGCAAGGTTTTAGTGTGGTATGGTGATCTGAGAGCATGGATTGCTCCCAGAGCTTTACTCACTATTGCTTTATCAGAAGACTTTAGATCGGCTTCGATTTTTTTCGTGTAGAACTGAGCAACGAGAGGCCCATTGATCGTGGATGAGTTAGCTATTGAAAGCTCTAACATCTCTTTAGAGCGAGTTTTGAATGTAGGGGTTACAGCATCGCGGACAAGTGGGTTATCTAACATCTTTGACACTGCACTGAAGGTGTTTTTGTCGATGTTACCTTTAGAGGCTTGAGCCCAGATGTTGACAAAGACAGTGGTGCGATCTTTTGCTGGGAGAGCTTGGATTGCCCATAGAATGTTCTCGGCTGGCTGCTTGATTGCTTCTGGTGTGCTTAAGTATGCTTTAAGCTCAGATTGGTAGGACTCTAGAGCTTTGCGTGCTAGGAATCGCTCGAAGTTACGTTCGTAGTTGCCGCCAAATTTATTATTCGGCGCTGCTGATTTACATGCTGTCACGAGTAGTGCGATTGTCTCGTTATTAGCGGTTTTGATTTCTTCTAGTGTTCTTAATACTTGTGAACGCACCATGACATTGCTGTCGTTGATGTAAGGTTTTACAAGTGTTGCTACTTGAGTCGCTGTGAGCTTGTAGCTGGCTAGTGAACGGATCGCTTCTCTACGAATGTCTCCGTCTTTGTCAGCGATTAAGGAAGCTAATGATTGTTGGTCGAATGATTTTAGCCCCTCTAGAGACCAGAGAGCGAGGATACGCACATCTTTTTTTGAGGAAGGATCAAGTGCGATTGTTTTTAGTTGTGGAGCGAGTTCTTTTGCATTGCGGTCCACTATTTGGTGCCAAGCTGCACGTTTTTCCCAGATGGTTTTGCCTTGAAGGTGCTTCAGTAGATCTGCATTGCTAGCTTTCGCTACATTGGGAATGCTAAGTGGCTTCTGTGATTTATGTCTTATTCTCCAGATTCTTCCATGTGACTTGTCACGGTCTGGGTGGTCGGTTCTTACCTCATTATGACCTACTATTTTGTTATACCAGTCAGCGATATAGAGGCAACCATCAGGTCCGAACTCAATGTTTACTGGGCGGAACCAATCGTCCTTCGACGTAAGAAGGTTTTTAAGATGTTTCGCTTTGATTGTTCCATCAGCCATTCTTTCGATTCTCACACAATTCAGAGAATGAGTAATAGGGTTAGCTAAGATAGCTACGTTTTTCCAGTCGGCTTGGGGGAAACCATATTCTCCGTCTTCTGAAAATGCGAGACCTGAGATGCCAGTGCCTCCTACACGGAAGTCATGGACAGCTTTAATCAATGGCTGATAGGAGCGAATCGATTGACCGCCAATTCCCTCAATGCCTGTCTGGTTCTCCATAGGCAGAATAGATAAGCCCACATCATTGGCTGATGTGGCATACCATTGGCCATTGGATAGAAGTTGATAACCCCAAACGTTGTCTCTTGCTGTATTGAGGATTTCAAATTCTTTACCATCGTTTGAGAGTCTTAGATTTTTGGCGTAGGAGACTTCTAATTCTTTACCAGATCTAAGCACCTTCACTTTGCCTGAGTTTAGAGCCCCTTGTGAGAAATTAAACCATCCTCCAGGTGCTCTCACGATAGAGTGTGACATGGTGTGTGTGTCAAAAAAACCGAAACCTGACAGGAGAGTTTCTACCCCGTCTTGTTTACCATCATTGTCTTCATCACTCATGAAAAAGAATTCTGATCCATGCGCGACTAGACAGCCATTCTTGTAGGGCATGATACTCTGTGGAATCGTTAAGCCGTCTGCCCATACTTTGAGCTGACCTTGCGCTCTTTTGGTAGGATCATCCAGAATGAGAATCTTATCCTTACCGCGTTTTTCGAGTTTGTAGAGTTTTTGAATGTCATAGACTTTAGGGTGTTTCTTTCCTAAATCTGGATCTCTCATCATCTGCAGAGTTTCACTCCATGACTGTCCTGATACTGGGTCTAGTGGATACATACTAGCGGTCTGAGTCCAGAGCCGTCCAGCATCGTCAAAGGTCAGATCTATTGGGTTAATTACGCCATTTTTCTCTGAGGCTACTAGTTCAATTACAAAACCTTCTTGGACGGTGAATCCTGCAATTTCTTTTTCCGTAGTCCATGCATCTTCACGCTGAGACTGGGTGATTTTAGCACTCAGCGTGACTGCGGATAGAGCAACAAGTGAGGTGAAATAAATGGGTGATTTCATAAGTTGATTATTGAGACAGTATTAGAGCGTGAAAGGAAAGAGGGGTGTTCTATTATTTAATAGGTTCAAATTCGATGCCGCGGAAGTCTAGCACCCAGTCAGCCTTGATTTTGTTGCATTTAAGGAGGAGCTTATCTCCTGGTTTAAGGTTCATCTTACCGATGTTATGCTTGCTCGCTGACCATTTCTTTTTCTTGCCTACAGTTTTGAAATCGATGCCTAGAACTCCGTTAGAAAAACTCATGTCTGAGCCCTGACGATTGGTGTCACAGGAATAGTTTAAAACGATGCTGTAGCCACCTGACTTGACATGAGCGGGAACAGTCCATTCGAGATAATCTCCAGTTTTGTTCCATGCCACGATAAAGCTACCAGCTTGCAGTCTCAGCCCTTTACCATGGATCTTTGCCTCACTGGCTGCGACCCCTAATGGTAGCGCCAAAGGTGTGGCTGGATATTCTTTGATAGAGATATCCTTATATTCCATCTTAGCAATTCCACCGCTGTGGAGCTGAAGGGCAATCACTCCAGAGTTAGCAATATTCTTATCTAACTCGTCATAGTTCACGGTGAGATGGCCATTGATATAGAGCTTGTGGTTGTTGTCTTGGCAAACAATCTTGTAGTCGTTCCAGCCATCTTCTTTGAAGTCTTTTAGCAGTTCTTTCGTATTACCTTTAACTAGTTTGCCGCGGCGGTGTTCGTCATAGATATCTCCCCAGTAGCCTTTACCAATGTCTGCTTGATAGCCGATGATCTTATGAACGCCACGTTTAGGTGTTTTCTGCATCAAGGAGCGGTATTGAATGCCACTATTGATCAGTCCTGTAGCATGGTCTCCACTTAGCCGAAACTTACATGTGAATTCAAAATTTTGGTAATTTTTCTTGGTCGCTAGGTAAGTGTTTACAGGCATCTTTTGCTTGCCATTACTAGCGGTGATTACTCCGTCGATGACAGACCAATATTTGATTTTAGCAGCATCGACAGCCTGCCATCCATCGAGTGTTTTTCCATCGAACAAAGAAACAGTTTCCTGAGCCTGGCTTAGAGAACTGGTGAGAAGAATGAGAGCGAGCAATTTTTTCATGATATATAGTAAATTATCTGTGTCAGGTTTTAAGACTCTACAGAGTGATAGATTTGGTATTCATTGGAAATAATATTATTTTGCTGAATGACCGTTATTGGGGAAGATAAAAACAAAAACGGAGCGAACTTGGAAATCAAGTCGCCCCGTAAAAATAGATTAATTTGCTACTTCTTGCGACGTAGAATCAAAGCAAGTCCACCAAGTCCTAGAAGAGCAGTTGAGCTTGGCTCTGGAACAGGAGTGACGATAGAGTCGAAAGTTACGCCTCCAATTGTTGCACGTGTATTACCCGTGCCATTTGATCCCCATATTTCGATGTCATCACCATTTGATAATCCCGTGATATCAAAGAAATACATATCCATAGAACCATTGTGGTCATTGGTTACCATTGTTGCATCTGCATTCGTAGCACCTGCAACCATTCGTAAGCTTGTGATGCCAATAGAAGGATCACCTAATGAATCGGCAATAACACCTACACGGATGGTTTCGCCAGCAGCCATATCTCTGTTCATTGTATAGCTAAAGAGTTCTTGGATTGCATCTGCAGAAGATCCATCCAGTCCTGCGTATCCAACATTGACTATTGCTACACCATCTGGAGCAAGAGCATCCTCCGAACCGTTGAAAGAACCTGAGGAGCCAGCACCAGCTCCAGTATAAGAAATGGCTGATGTATAGCTTGGTGAACTTGCTAAAGCGCTAAACAACACAGCACTAGTTCCTCCTGTATCATTCGCCGTATTCATGATGATGTAGCCATCACTACCATAGATATTGTTACCGTCAATGTCTTGAGATTTAACTGTTGCAGCGCTGCTCCATCGACCTACTTCAAAAGAGTTCGGATTATCAGCAAGACTTGACGAAAAGGTGATCGCACCTTGTGAGCTGCCTGTTAGGGCGAGTAGAGCTAGAGTGATTTTTTTTGTTAGTTTCATCATAGTGTTTTTTATTAGTGTTTCGATTTTAGTATCTTTCACGCACTGGAGATACATTGTTACAGATCTCCCTGTTGCGTATTGCCAATGTATCTATCGGGTGTGTTTAATTCTTGGTTGTTTGCGCCGTTTTTTAGTATTAGTCTGCCGTTTGACTTTGTGGTCACGTGTCTATCTTTTGTGTTAACCAGCTCATCATGTTGGAATGAATGATTAGTTATGGCCATAGAGAAAAGCTGAGTGGTTTAAAAAATGGACCACTCAGTTTCTGATAAATAAGTTGATAGAATAAGGTATCTAAAAGCTATGAAACCAATCATTCTAATCCTAGTGACTACCTTGTGTAGCGCTTTCATGAGCCAAGCTACTGAAACACTCATCCGCAATGGTGAAATAAAATCAAAAGAGATATCTGCGAAAAGCTGGGAACTCAATGGAACTCAACTTACTGCTAGCGGTGTTGGCAATCTTCTTTCCTGTCGAAATCTGATTGCTGGAGGAGATTTTACTATTGAAGCTAAATTAACTCTTAAAGAACTCAATGGTTCGGCCGCTAGTCTCATGCTCGGTTCGTCTCACTTCGGTCTGGATGGTAGAGGCAAGAAGCTTTTCCTTGAGGGCTTAGATTTTCCTAAAAACGATCTTGGTTCCAATGCTACTTATCTTAAAGCTGGGAAAGAGTTCGCTCTGACTATTACTCGTAAATCTGATCAGCTTACTATTACTATCGATGGAAAAGAGGTGACCTCGTTCAAATACCACAATAACGAAATATCTGGTTTTGGACTCCGACCTCACCGCAACACAATGAGTGTGTCTGAACTCACTTTTGATGGAAAGTTTGCTAAAGTGCCTGAGCTGGACTTTGTGTTCGCTTGCGGTGACGATGGTCACAAATCCTACCGAATCCCTTCTGTCATCAAGACGAAAAAGGGGACACTGATCGCTTCATGCGAGGCTAGAGTTCACAATGCGCACGATTCAGGTGACATTAACCTCGCTATCAAACGCTCTACTGACCATGGCAAGACTTGGTCGAAGCTCACTATCCTGCGAGACATCAAGCAGACAGCTGGTAATCCATGCCCAGTAGTGGATCAAGAAACAGGGCGTATCGTCATGGTCTTCTGTGAGATGGATCACTATGAAGCTCATGTCATTCAGGGGAAATCTGAGCGACGAGTCTTTACTACCTTTTCAGATGATGATGGGATCACGTGGTCTGACCCAGTCAATATCACTGAGAGCGTCAATCCAGACGGCAAATACAACTGGCTCGCTGCTGGTCCAGGTGTAGGTATCCAGATTCAACATGGTGAGCACAAGGGGCGCATGGTCGTTCCATTTGCAAATACTTCGAAAAAGGACTTCGGGGTGCACACCATTTACTCAGATGACAAAGGGAAAACATGGAAAGCTAGTAACTTTATAAACGGTGGTTGCAACGAAAGTCAACTCGTGGAGCTTAGCGACGGTCGTCTAATGCTCAACATGCGTATGCAACATGGCCGAAGAGGGTATCGTGGTATTTCATACAGCAAGGATGGTGGTGAAAAATGGTCAGAACTCACATACGATGACGAACTCAATGACTCAACTTGCCAAGCTAGTATTATCACCCACGAGGGTGATAATAAGCGTTATACAATATTCTCAAATCCAGCCACTGGCGGACGTAATGGTATGACGATCAAGGTCTCAACAGATGATGGTGAAACATGGCCGTTGAAGAAGCTAATCTATCCACGTTCTGCAGGATACTCATGCATCGTAGTTACAGACGATAACCATCTGCTTTGCTTGTTTGAAGGCGGACCTAATCACTATGCCGAAAGTGGTATAGCTACTATACGAGTGCCTCTTGCGGAACTGAAGATAAAGTAAGCCAAGGAACTAGTGTTCTCTAATCAGGGAACACAATCGCACGGTTATTGTGGATGATGGTGCGGTCGTTGACGTGGTAGCGGATGCCTCTGGCGATAGCGTCTCGTTCACTATCACGGCCTAGACGCATGAGGTCTTTGGCGGTGTGGAAGTGTTGCACTCGCTTGACTTCTTGCTCAATGATTGGCCCTGCATCGAGATCTGCGGTGACGTAGTGGCAGGTAGCTCCGATAAATTTGACACCACGCTCGTAGGCTTGGCGGTAGGGATTGGCTCCGATGAAGGCTGGTAAGAATGAGTGGTGGATGTTGATGATCTTGCCGCTGAATTCTTGGCAGAACCAATCTGGTAAAATCTGCATGAAGCGAGCGAGAACGGTGAGTTCTACCTTTTGCTCAACGAGTAGTTCGCGGATTTGTTTGAAGCCTGCTTCTTTTTTGTCGCCGTCCATCTCGATATGATGGAAGGGGATGCCTGCTTTTTCGGCGATAGCCTGACAGACATCACGATTGCCAATGATCGAGGTGATTTCGATTGGCATTTCACCTAGCTTGGTGCGCCAGAGAATTTCGTTGAGGCAGTGGTCGGTCTTGGTGACTAGCACGGCGGTGCGCATCTTGTAGGGCTGATGGCGGAAGTGCCAAGTGGCGTCGAGTGATTTACCGAGGGTTTTAAAACCATCGATAAAATCTTGCACTTCCACGCTGAGCTTAGAGGTGTCAATTTCTACTCGTGCGAAAAACTTATCGTTGGCAGCGTCTGTGAATTGAGAAAACTCGACGAGGTTTCCCGCATAGTCTGCTACGTAGGATGCTATTTTAGCAACGATGCCGTGTTGGTCAGGGCAGTCGACTTTAAGAATGAGGCCTTTCATGGTGAATTTTCTACACGATTTGACTAGCTATGGATAGCAACAATTACGCCATTACTTTTTCACGTTTAGGATCGTAGGCGCTGGAGAACTGAGCGGTGGCTTTATGTGACTTGGAGAAGTTGATTATGGAGAATTCTCCTTCTTTGAGGTGACTAAGTTTGATCGGTTCTTCTGCTTTGATATAGCCTAGAGCAACGCTTCTTCCTAGAGTGGGGCTGTAGGCTGCACTAGTGGTGTAGCCGACTTTTTTGCCATTCCATAAAATAGGTTCACTGCCCCAGAGGATGATTTCTGGGTCATCTAGAATGAGTGTGACGAGGCGTTTTGTTAGACCTTTTGATGCGGATGCTTTCAGGTCTAACAGGGCTTGCTTGCCGATGAAATCAGTATCCCAGTCGATAGCAAATCCTAGGCCTGCTTCGAGTGGAGTCTCATCTGGTGAGAGTTCGTGGCCTAGTGCACGATAGCCTTTTTCTATGCGCATAGTGGAGATGGCATTATTGCCAGCTGGTCTGAGGGCGGGGTCGGCAGACATGAGGATATCCCAGAGTTGGGGCGCCTGGTCTGCGGAAACATGAAGCTCCCAGCCGAGTTCTCCTACATAAGTTAATCTGATCGCTCGGACTTCAATGTCAGCAATGGTAATGAGTCTTGAGTTTCCGAATGTGAAACTGTCATTGCTGAAATCAGCGGCACTGACTTTTTCTAATAAGGATCGTGAGTTAGGTCCCATGAGTGACATGACTGAACGTTGCTCAGAGATGTCTGTTAGAGTGGCGTCAGCGCCTTCTGGAGTGTGGCGCATGATCCAATCATAGTCTCGCATCTGCTGACCAGTGGCAGTGATGATGTAGAAACTATCTTTAGCTTCTCGAACTACGGTGAGGTCACTTTCGAATGTTCCTTTTTCATTGAAGACTCCAGTGTAGACAGTTTTCCCGATGGGGACATCGATATTACCACCGCAGACACGTTGGAGAATACTGAGGGCGTCTTTACCTTTGAATTGGTATTTTGCAAAAGTGGATTGATCTAACAGGACGACGTTTTCTCGGCAGGATTTGACTTCTTCCGCTGTCCATTTCTGCCAGTTTTGTTCTAAGAATGAATATTCGACTTCAGCCTTCTCGCCTTTTGGCGCATAGAAAAATGGTCTTTCCCAACCAGCGGTTTCTCCAAAGTAGGCATTATGCTGTTTGTGCTTTTCGTAGAGCGCTGATGACCTGATATCTCTGGCTGTTTCCATTTGTCTGCCTGGCCAAGACATCTGGTAGTGCAGGCCTAGGACTTCGCTGACACGTTCTTGAAGATATTTTCTACCATTCTGGAATGGCATGAATCGTTTGATATCTACGCTACATAGATCGAGAGTCATTCCGCCATTCTCTATCCATTCGACTGCATACTTGGCAGCACCCGGTGAGCAGGCTATGCCAGCTGAGTTCCAGCCGCCGAGGATGAAGAGACCTTCGGTCATGAACGGCTGTCCCATGATGAAATTGTTATCTGGAGTGAAGGCTTCTGGACCGTTGACGAATTTGACTACATCGTCTCTGGTGATGCCTTGGAGTCGGTGCATATGGTCTGCGAACGGTTCAGCGAAATCTGGCCAGTCAGGCTCTAACAAGTCATGAGCAAAGTGATTAGGAACAGCGTCACCAATCTGCCATGGCTTAGAGCGTTTCTTAAATGCACCTAGCTTGAGTCCTCCATCGTCCAAGGCTCGGAAGTAGAGACCAGCATTGGGGTCTCGGGTGCAGGGGCTATTTCGAGTGACTCCTTCGATGGGCTTAGTGATGACGTAGTGGTGCTCGCATGGATAGACTGGGATATCGATCCCAGCTTCGAGACCTAGTTGACGCATCCACATGTTGCCTGCCATGACGACCCAGTCGGCTGAAATTTCTCCTTGGTCGGTAGCTACGCCAGTGATGCGCTTGATGCCTAGAGAGTTTTCTGAGTGGATGAGTTTGTGAGCTCGGACGCCTTCGACGATTTTCACACCGCGTTGCATAGCACCTTTGGCAAAGGCTGTGGTGGCTTCACCAGGTAGGACTCTGCCGTCGCCGGGGAGGTAGATTCCGCCAGTGAGATCTGTGGTGTTGAGCATTGGCCAGTAGTTGGCACATTGTTCTCCGCTGATGAGTGTGGCTTCTACTCCGAAGACTTCTGCCATGGCGGCATTTCTCTGGAGCTGGCGTAGACGTTCATCGCATGATGCAAGCTGGAGTCCTCCACATTGAAGCCAGCCTGGATCGTGACCAGTGTCGTCTAGCAGACTAGCAAAAATTTCAGTCGAAGCTTTATTGACCTTGGTCTGAGCTGAGCTAGCACGGAGTTGTCCTACCTGCCCCGCGGAGTGCCAGGTCGTTCCAGAAGCGATAGTAGATTGTTCTAGGAGAACTACATCCTTCCAGCCAGCTAAAGCGAGTTGGTATGCCATGCTAGTGCCAGCGATACCTCCACCGACAACGACGATTTTAGCTCGCTGAGGTAGCTCTAGCTGTGGAAATTGATACTCAGCTTTAACTGGAGTGTTTGTGTGGAGTGTTTGGATATTCATTATGTGAAATGACGTTTATCATTCATTTCAGATTAGCGTCAAAAATGGAGGAATGAAACGTCTATCATTTAGCAAAAAGGGTAAGTTGATTGGCAAAAGGGGTAGAGAAGATCAGAGGTGGTTACTGAAGTTGTGTTTTTAACTTGGTTTCAGTTGCATTTGTGTGTGGTGGGATTATTACTCGGAGATGGCTGAAGACATTATTGGGATAGATCTGGGAACTACGAACTCTGCAGTAGGTGTGGTAGAGAGTGGATTCCCTATTTTGCTAGCAGATGCTGAAGGAAATAGGATTACGCCAAGTGTGGTAAGCTATTCAAGTGACGGGAAGATTACTGTAGGCCGTGCTGCTCAGCGCAGTAGGCTTAGTGGAATGCCAGTGGTGAGCAGTGTGAAGCGCTACATGGGGAGTCGATATAGTGAAGTGGCAGAGGATGATTTCTGTGTGCCATTAGTCGATGCAGGATCAGGTCAGGCGGGATTAAGGGTTGGTGGAAACGTGGTGAGCCCTGAAGAGGTGAGTGCTGAAATTTTAAAACATCTGAAAGCGGTGGCTGAAAATCAGCTAGACCGAGTGGTGAGTAAAGCGGTGATCACGGTTCCAGCTTACTATAATGATGCGCAGAGAAATGCGACGAAGGTGGCTGGTGAGTTGGCTGGTCTAGAGGTAGTGAGAATCATCAGCGAACCTACAGCAGCGGCTCTGGCTTACGGGCTCGATAAGCTGGATGAGTCAGCGAAAGTAGCTGTGTATGATTATGGTGGTGGAACGTTCGATGTATCGATTTTAGAAATGAAGGAAGGTTTGTTCCATGTGCTGGCAACGGCTGGGGATACAAGGCTAGGTGGAGATGATCTGGATGAGATAGTAGCTCGCTGGTGCAGTGCGCAGGTGGATGGTCTAGAGTATGATTCGCTTAGCGAACAGGAAAGACAGCGTCTGTTAGATGAAGCTAGAGTGGTGAAAGAGAAACTGACAGATGTTGATTCTGTTAGATTTCAGATACCATTTTTCAGAGAGTCTGTGAATGTCGATGTGGAGCTGAGTTTGGCTGCTTTTGATAAGCTGGTGCAACATGAAATTAGTAAGACGGCAAGATACTGCAAGCAGGTTTTGTTAGACTCTGGGGTGACTGATTTAGATAAAGTAGTGCTAGTAGGAGGCTCGACTAGAGTTCCTGCTGTGCGAAGTTTAGTCGCTGAAGTATTCGGTCTAGAGCCAGATGTGAGTCAGCATCCAGATGAGGCAGTGGCACTTGGTGCGGTGATTCAGGCTGGAATGCTTAGCGGTGCATTGAGAGAATTAGTTTTGTTAGATGTGACTCCGTTGAGTTTAGGGATTGAGACATTGGGTGGGTTGATGAATGTGATTATTCCACGGAATACTACGATCCCATGCAAGGCTGGTGAGATGTTTACCAATGCTGTGGCGAACCAGAAATCTATGATGGTGCGTGTGATGCAGGGTGAGCGTGAAATGGCGAGAGATAACTGGGAGTTAGGTAAAGTGGATGTGGAGTTCTCTCCTGCGGCGAAAGGTCAGGCTAGAGTGGGTGTGCAGTTTTCTATCGATGAGAACGGTATCCTCGAAGTGCTGACGAGAGATGTAGAGACGGGGAAAGATACGATTTTAGAAATCAATAGTGCCGCTGTGGATGTGGCAGATGATGCTGTAGAAAAAATGGTGTCCGAGAGTGTGGACTACGCCTTTGATGATATGGCGGAGCGAGTCTTCACTGAGGCTAAACTAAAAGCTGAAGAGCTACTGCCAGCTGTGACTGCTGGTTTAGAACAAGTGGCAGATGATATGGATGCTGAGGATCTAACAGAAATTCAAGAAGCCAAATCAAGCGTAGAATTAGCTCTAGCAGGAGATAATGCGAATCAGCTGAAATCAGCTGTGCAGAGACTGGATAAAGCAACTGAGCACATGGCTGCTATATTGGTAGAGAAAGCGATGGAAGCCGCTCTCATGCGTAAGCTCGAAGGTTAGAAAACTTAGGCTTTAAGCTTGTTTCTTAAATAGATAGCGAGACCGATCGATGATAGCGGGACTGTGATCATCACGATGTAGCTGACGACACTGAGCACACCTAGCCACTGGATTTCGATGTCCCAGAACTTTGTTAGGATGTCTTTTAGCATATAAACTCCGACTGTAGATAGGTAGCCATAGGAATCAGCAAGAACGATAATGAAACTGGCGGTGGCAATGGTGTGGAGTGACGCGAGAAGTCGCTCAATGAGGATTACTTGGTAAGGAACGAAAGCGAGATAGAGGCCGATGCCATTCATCACATAAAACTCCTTTGGGCTGAGGTGGCCTGCTTTTAGGAGAATAGTGGCTGAGCCTAGTAAAATAGAGCCAAATGAGATGATGCAGAGGTTAGCCCAGACAGCTTTCCTATGATTCTTAATTTTAGCAAAGATGAGCATAGCTGCGATGACGCAGAGTCCTACTAGAGCTTCTATGCCAGCAAAGTCTGATGCAGTGACTGTGTGACCTAGCTCACGGAGAATATCATCCATGAAGCTGTCGCGTATATCACGGTAGGTCATGAGGCAAAGGTAGCCAAGAACGAGAAGGAGTATACCAGGAAAATAGGTGCGGATGAAGCTGCGCCGTTCAGCATGATTCATGGGAGCTCTCTCAGTTCTGTTCTCGATGTCTTTGGCTGAAGGAGGGGGGACTTGGTAGAGCATGGCTAGCGCAAGAAAAAGCACAGGAAGAAAAATAGCCCCTGTAGTGACGGGCATCCAGAACTCGGAGACGCCTAAGGTGTCGATGGTCCATCGACCTACAGCTTTGACGATGCCAGAGGAGAAAATAATGCTAACGCTCATTGCTAATCCTAGGAATTCCGTGACTCGTCTACCTTCAAGAATACCAAAGATAAGTGACCAAACCATGCCTAGTGGTAGTCCATTTAAGAATAGGAAAATGAGGTTATAGGGACGTGGGCAGAGGGCGAACAATAGCAACATTACTTCAGCGAACAGAATCAAATAAAGCACCATTGGCACTCGCTTTTTCATGGGAGCCTCTGAAGCTACCTTGATGCCAATGAACTTAGAGCTCATGTAGCCAAGTAGCTGAGAAATCACTGCAATAGACTTGTAGCCAAAGGTAACGCCAAAGAGTGTGAAGGCGTCAAGTCCTGTGTAACCCGTAGCGGTAAAGGGCTTACGGAATGCATACATACTGGCGTATGCAGCGAATGCTGCGATCATCGCGTAGATGACAAAGACGGCTTTAGGTTGCTTATTAAGCCAGTGTCCTACGCGAGTGATCGATGATTCGTTTTGCATAATGTGTTATTCCCAAGGAAGAGAGAATGTCTTTGTATTCTGCATGAATTTCATGGCTTCAATGACACCTTCCTTTATACCAAGACCTGAGTCCTTGATGCCGCCGAATGGTGAACATTCTACTCGGTAACCAGGAACTTCGTTGATGTTCGTGGTGCCAGTGCGGAGATGTTTGGCTGCTTTTAGAGCTTCTGACATATTATTAGTGACGATGCCAGTGCTAAGACCAAAGTTGCCACCATTGTAGTAAGCAATTGCATCATCGAGGTCTCTAATTGCCATGATGGGAGCGAGTGGACCGAAGGATTCTTCTGCTACGATTTTAGAATCACGAGGGACATCAGATAGAACGGTCGGCTCCATTTGGGCTCCTTTGCGATTACCACCGAGTAGAACTTTGGCTCCGTCTACTTCAGCTTGTTTGACGACCTCTTCTAGGTAGATCGCAGCGGGTTCATCGATCACGGTTCCTACAAAGGTATCGGGATCTTCTGGATCGCCACAGGTGTATTCTTTTGCTTTAGCTACGAACTTCTCTGTGAATTCATCGAGGATGGAGTCTTGGACAAGGATGCGTTTGACTGCGGTGCAGCGTTGGCCTGAATTTCTGAATGATCCTTCAGCTGCAAGTTTAACTGCTAGCTCCATGTCAGCATCTTCGAGGATGATGAGAGGAGAATTGCCGCCTAGCTCTAGGCAAGTTTTCTTATAGCCCGCAGTCTTAGCTATGAGCTTGCCGATCTCGACTGAGCCAGTGAATGAAACCATTTCTACCCGATCATCTGTAATCATCGGGGTGATGACTTCATCAAGGTCGCCGACGAATACTGAGAGCATCCAACCTGGGAGGCCAGCTTCGTAGAGAAGCTCTACAAAACGGATTGCGGTGAGTGGAGTTTTCTCTGATGGCTTGAGAAGCATCGGTGCTCCTGCTGCTATTGCTGGAGCTACTTTGTGCGCCACTTGGTTCAGCGGGTGGTTGAACGGTGTGATAGAGCTGATTAGCTGAATCGGCTGCTTGAAGGTGATAATCTTGCGGTTCTTTCCTTGTGGAGAAATGTCACATGAGAATACTTCACCATCATCCTTAAGAGCTTCGATAGCGGCGAATTCCATGACGTCTGAGCTACGCCCAGTTTCATACATGGTTTCACGCATACAGAGTCCGGTTTCACGGCAGATGAGCTTAGCTAGTTCTTCGCGGTGTTCTGCGAGGAGGACGGCAGCTTTGCGGAGAATGCTGTGTCGCTCGTAGCGGGTGAGGGGATTTTTTTGCCCTTCAAGAGATACTTTGATCGCCTCGTCTAGCTGTGGCCTGCCGATCTTACTAACAGTTCCTGTTAGGGAATTGTCATAAGGGTAGAAGACTTCGAGCTTATTGTCGGAGTCGAAACGTTTTCCTGCGATATAACTAGGTAAGTCCATAATGGTGTTGAGTTAGGTATTAGTTGCCGCCGTTACATGCGAATGCAAAGACGTCGAAGTTACGTGGATCAGCGAGTGCAATCTTACGGTATTCTTCGTTGAGTGGCTCGGAGAGTAGGATTGGCACCATTTCTTCATAGCGACCACCGTGTGAACGAAGTCCTCCTTTAAGAACACTGAGATCGTGGTCAGCAGGAGTCTTGCCGAGAACAACGTCACGTGAAGAGAGGACACAGATGTCACCGATACGGTCTGGAGCTAACTCTAGCTTGAGCGCTGTCATTTCACGGTTATGCACTTCTGAAATGCCTTCTTGACGGTAGAGGAAATCGATCATTTCGTCTGCTCTAGATGGATCTTCGAGGTGAACCATGACAAGAGATCCAAGAGCTCCATGGTGAACTACGTATGGGTCAGTGATAGGGCAAATTACGCTGATGCCTTCTGCTCCGAACTGCTCATGTAGGAGTGACTGAACGTAGATGACTTTAGGATTTCCTTCAGCATCATTCTTAGAGTTCATGCCGTGATCCGCTGTGGCAGCTACGATACATCCTGCATCTAACAGACGGCCGATTTGGTCGTCCATATCCTTGTAGAAATCTAGTGATTCCTGTTGATGAGGTGCGTATTTGTGCTGCATGTAGTCAGTGAGTGAGAGGTAGAGGAAGTCTGCTTTACCTTGTTCTACGAGAGCTGCGCCAGCTTCGATAACGTAGATCGATGCGTCACCTGAGTAAATCTCTGGCTGCGGCTTGCCGATGATCTCTTCTGCATTGTCGACTCCGTGAGTCTCGAACTTAGCTTCTTTTACTTTCTCAGTAGAGAAGACGATGCCGCCACGTTCGACGATTCCATCACCAAGAACGGTGCGGAGTTTCTCTTTAGCGGTGATGAATGCGACTTTACGTCCAGCATCTGCGGCTTTTGTTAGAAGTGTTTCACAACGGCGAAACTCAGGTGAGTTCATCATGACTTCTTGGCCAGTTTCTGGATTGAGGAAGAAGTTTCCACAGATTCCTGTGACTGCTGGAGGTGCGCCAGTGACGATCGCTGAGTTGTTGACGTTAGTGAATGAAGGGAGTGCTCCTCTGACCATTCCACGGTAGCCTTTTTTGACCATGGCTTCGAGACGTGGCATGTAGCCTTGTGCGATGGATTCTGAGATGTATTCATCTGCGCAACCATCGATACAAATGACGGCGATTGGCTGAGAAGGTGGGCTGTATGTGCGGTTGTTTGCTGTAAATGACATATAGGTATAGTGTTATTTGATTTTGATGTGGTCTTGAAATTGGATTAAGTTCAACAAATGGAAACCCATTAATTGTGGTAAGAATCTAGCGGTTAGTGTGAAGCTCTGTCAATTGAACGCAGGGTATATAGGGGGCTTGCACAGATGATCTGGCTGTTTCTACATATTTACTGACAGGAATTTGGGGAGACAGAGACTCTATGCCATTTTCGTTGTTGGGTGAGTTTGATTGCCTTGTCTAATTCGCTTAATTTGAGCGGGATCGAGACTAACTTATCCCACGGGAATTGATCTTTCGTCTGGTCTAGAAATACGATGCCTTGGTCGAGGTGTTCGGCACTGTAATTGTGGAGTCCTATGACATTGACGCAGCCTTTCACGATATCGACACCTAGTATGTCGAGTGGAGTTTGGTCATGAACCATTCCGGCCCAGATATACATGCCACCAGGTCGGAGGAGTTTTAGGCCATCGGCGATGATCTGTGAAACGCCTGCCACTTCGATGACTGCGTCAAAACTAGATCTGTCGAGTGTGTGGAGTTCGGAGCTGAGAATTGTTTTTGCTCCGAATTCCGCTACGAGATCGAGTCGATCTTGGATGACATCGGTCACCCAAATTTCTTCAACACCGTAGTGCTTTAATAAGGCTGATCCGTATACGCCTAGTAGTCCTGCACCTTGGATCATGATCTTTTTAGCAGGGACGGGGTTCTGTGAAATAGGCTCGATGACTGCGACCATAGTAGCTAGAGCGCAGTTAGCTGGAACGACGAAATTATCAGGAAGTGTGTCTGGAATGACGACAAGGTGAGTTCCTTTTCGTAGCGTGATGTGGCTAGCAAAGCAGCCATTAAATCCGTTGCCTTCACTGAGTTGTGAGTGGCCATATTTAAAGAGGTGATCACATTTTTGTGGGATGTTCCACTCAGTGCACGGCTTGCAGCATCCACAGGTATCGGTAAGTGTCCAGGTGACTCTTTTTCCGATGAGTGACTCATCTGCACCATCGCCAACTGATTGAACAATGCCAACGCCTTCGTGACCGAGGACGGCTGGAGTTGCGCAGCCACGTCTGCCTTCATAAGTATGAAGATCAGATCCGCAGATTGTCGCTAAGGTCAATTTCACGAGAATTTCGCCATCGCTAAGAGAGAGGGGAACTTGCTCAATGTGATTTGTATGAGGCTTATTAGGGCCTTGAAATAACATTCTCTGAGTAGTGATCTCTCTTTGGATTTCTATAGGTGATGTGAGCATGGTGTTTTTTTTGAAGGCAAAGTCCGTTACTTAGTGATAAGTGGAACAGGAGTTCCATTGTTGTAGAGCTTTGAAACTTCAGCATCCGAAAGCGTTCTATTCCAGATGGCAACTTCGTCGATTAGTCCGTCATAGTTTCTTCCAGTTCCGGCTCTGTGACCACCGATCACTAGTCCACCAGTTTCCGCGATTGGTGCTGGAATAGGTAGTTTGTGAGTTTTCGTTAGTTTGCCGTTGATGTAGAGTTTGAGAGATTTGCTGTCGAATGTGACTGTTACGTGTGTCCATTGATCAAAAATATTTCTATCTAGGAAACAATCGAATCCACCTTGGCTAGCTACTCCGGGTGATTTTCTAGTGCCGAATTTCTCTGGATTGATTGTCTCTGCGTAGAGCTGTAAGTTAATTTTGTTAGCACCTGAAGCCGCTCTGAATCCAGCTGAAAGAGCATAGCCAGTCTTAGATGGTTTAGGTAAATCACAGTGATTGTTTATACTAGATTCCAAGATGAATGAGCGGTCTTTACTGCCATTCTCTGGGAGTGAATCAGGCTTCACCCATACTGAGTAGGTGTAGGCTGATGCATTATCATCTAGGAAGCTACGTGGTTCAGCGAGATATTGCTGCTTAGTAGCGTGGAATTTTACCGCTCCACCAAGAGCTCCATTTTTAGTGAGCTTGGCATTATTTTGAGCCGTAGCATCATTTCTACTACCAAGAATAGCGTGATTCTTTAGGTCTTGATCTAGTGGGTAGTAGACACGGAGATCTTTAGTGATGTCAGTCGTTTCCCTAGGTGATAGCTGATCGAGTGTGATAACGGTTTGGAAGTTTGTAGCACCGTTGATGTCTGAATAAGTGACGGTGAGTTCTGGGACATCTTTAGTAGTGTCAGCCTTCATGAGAAGATACTGGTTAGCCTTAGCTCGTGACCAATCCAGAGACGGGTGATAAACATTGAGTGATTTGATGACTCCAGTGTGACCAGGTGAGACTACGTAGTCGTGAAGATCATAGCCAAGACGCTGTGGGTGCATGAGGTAGCGTGATACATGAATGTCTCCACCTACGAGGACTACTCCAGTAATTTTCTCTTTCTTGATGAAATCGAACAGTGCGTCACGTTCAGCCCAATAGGTGTGCATATCGTCTGTTTCTCCGCCTTTTTTATCCTGCCAGATTTGTCCCATGAGTAGGACTTTGAAGGGTGCTTTGGATTCTTTGAGTGATTTGAGAAGCCATGCCCACTGATCTTTTCCGAAACATGTAGCCTGTGTAGGGTCAACAGGTGAAGGCTCAGTCATAGAATACCAACGTGGGTCAGTGAGGAAGACTTCTAGTGAGCCGAGGTCTGACTTGTGATAGACTCCTTCCTTTCCGCTGCCGAACTGGTCGTGCGCTCGGTATTCTACGAAGCCTTTTAGAGTATTTGGCTTGCCTTTGACTGTCACACCATTGCCATTGTTTCTACCGAAGTCATGGTCATCCCAAGTTCCAAGAACTGAGGTGTTTTTTCCTAGCTTAGCAAGGTCTTTGCGCTGAAGAAGGTGACGGTGCTTAGATCGGATTTTTTTCAGATCCTCTGTATCGATATAAGGTGTGTCACCTGAAAGACAGAGCAGGTCTAAATCGTCTTCAAGCATCTGAGCCCAGATCCCATCTGAGTTATCTTTTACACATGAAATGAATGCTGCGTTGACGATCTCACCAGTGCGTTTCGGTGAGTAGGTTTTAAAATGTAGGCCTTCAACATCTTTAGTGATTAATTTGTTTTCTTCGCCATCTAGTAATTCTATTTTGTAGCTGTATTTAGTATCAGGTTTAAGCCCTACTAGGTGAAATTTAGCGACGTAGTCATTCTTTGCGAAAGTCTTGGCTGTGTAGCTAGTGGTTACTTTGCCATCTGGTCCGATCGCTGTGAGTTTGATCTCCTGTTCAGTCTCAGCATGTCGATAAAGTAAATGAGCTTCTGATGTAGAAACACTGCCAAGATAAGGTCCGACTACTGTTGATGCAGTAAGAAGAGGAGAGCTGGATACCAATAAGGCAAGTGCTGCCATTTTAGAGAGATAGTGTTTTAGATTCATAGCTATTTAGAGTTTGAAGTTAGAGAGGGGGAGAGAAGCGGGTGACCTAGTTTAAGGTTCACCCGCTTATTTTAAAAGGGTGCGCAAGTTATTCTACTACTTGCGTCTACGTAGAATCAAAGCAATTCCACCAAGACCAAGTAAGGCAGTCGAGCTAGGTTCAGGAACGGTCAGTGCGTTGCCATTAAGACCATTCTGATAAACTTGACTGATTTCTGTTGAAGTAAGAACTCTATTCCATGCACCGAACTCATCGATTTTTCCGTCGAAAGCACGTGTTCCGGCGCCTGTTCTAGCATTTCCGATATGAATGCCAGTGTCGCTAAGCGCTGAAGTGGTTTCTGTGATTACACCTGCCTGAGCTACGCCATCGATGTAGGTAGTGAGAGTAGTGTTAGTTCCATCGCTGCTGTAAGTAAGCAATACCTGCTGCCATGTCCCAGGTGTGTAGACATTGTCGTGATTTACGAAATCAGGGCCATTGACGTATGTCTGTGCATCATTAAATCCATTGCTTCCAACACGGTCTCTAAGGCCATAAGATAAATCATAAGAAACAGCGCTTTCCATGATGAAGAATCTGCTTGCTCCGCTGGAGGCGTCAGTGTCGAGGTTATACCATGCAGATATTGTGAAGTTGTTGCCAAGTTGATTTGATCCACCTCCTCCGAAGCCGAGAGAAGCGTTTAAGAAGTCGTTTGTAGTTCCAGTGAATTCTGCAGCATTGCCCACTGTTCCGCCAGCTACTCCTGTGTATGATCCCGTGCCTGCTTCAGTTAAATTATTGCCGGCAGCAGCATCTGGTGAGTTGTTCAAATCCTCAAAATCGTAGTAAGCTACTAGATTTGTTGTTAAAGCTGCTTGTGTGCTAGCGGCTGTCGCTAATATAGTTAGTAGTGATAATGTAGTTTTTTTCATAGTGGTTGTTGATGTTAGTTTAATTCAGCACCTTAAAAGAATCGCTGGTTTCCCTAAAGATACAAATAGATCGTATTGGCGCAATGTTTTTCTTAAGAAACTTTTGTTTCAGAGTGGTTTTTGGTGAATGAAGTTGCATTGAATCTAACTAGAATAAGGAGTAGAATAGATTACTGTTCTGAATCTTGACTTTAGGTTTATTAGCCAGCAGGCTTAATGAGATATGGTAAATTTAGTGGAATTGGCAACGAGAGTGAAAACAGCTCGTAAGACAAAAGGCATGACTTTGGATCAATTAGCTGAGCGTTCTGGCTTAGCAAAAGGGATCCTGTCTAAAGTTGAAAATTTCCGAGTAACCCCTTCGTTGCCATCCATCATTAAGATCGCAGCAGCACTCGATATTCCATTGGAGAAGCTATTCGAAGGTCTGGATCAGAAGCCTATCACTTCTATTGTTCGAAAATCAGAAGTTAAGGAAGTTGAACGGGATTCCGAGGAGTCTACCATTCGTTACTTTGATCTAGCTCATCCACGAGCTAATCGTAAGATGGATCCATTCGAGCTGATAGTGCCAGCTGGTGGTGGCCGTAAAATGCCGATGACTCACGAAGGTGAAGAATTTCTACACGTGGTAGAAGGTAAGGTGGTCTTTGAGCTAGATGATGAACTTCTCAACCTAGAAGCGGGTGACTCGATCTATTTTGATGCTGAAATACCACACTGTTTACGCAATGATTCCAAGAAGGACGCTAAGGTCATCTGTGTGTTTATGGGGAGCCGCTTAGACTAAGGCTTTCTTATACCGGCTCACTTTGTCGAAATGTTCATAGTCGCAGTGATAGCATTTGACTCGGCGTTTGATGCTGTGGATTGCGTAAATGATATTGAGTAGTATACTTGGCAAGGCAGTCATAGCGGCAATCGCCATGATCGCTCCGTTACCACGGAATGTGAATCCGGCCATGAGTGCGAATGGGAAGGCCGGCAGTGGTGCCCAGTAGGCGATCTTACGAATCAATTTCGGGTAGCCGTATCGGTCGTAGGATAAGTTGACCCGAGTGTCAAAAGCATGGCTGCATTCAGGACAATGGTGAGGTAGGTCGCTTGGCCATGGATGTAGTGTGTCCATGATCTCTTTATGAATATGATTCGATACTCGTTTTAGTTTCATTGTTCTGTTCAGATTCTATGAAAACTAGAAAATGGCAGCTATGGTAAAAGGGTCATTAGTTTGTAATCACTAGGAGCTATTAAAGTTAGCGGTTGACCTTGATGGGTTGCGAAGGTAGTAAACATGCAATCAACAATTAATAATTATGGCAGCAATAGTAGCAACAAATCTAAAGAAGGGTCAGTGTATCAAGTATGAAGGTGAAACAGGTGTAGTTTTAAACCTAGATCACAGAACACCTGGTAAGGGAAATGCGCTTATCGCAGCGACTATCCGTTCATTCCAGTCGGGTAAAACTAAGTCGATCCGTTTCGCTTCAAGTGAGAAGGTCGATGTAATCGATACTGAGCGTGTGAAGCTAGAGTTTTCTTATAGTGATCCACAGGGATATCACTTCATGGATCTCGATACCTATGAAACGACTACTATTCAGCCAGAGCTTCTAGAAGGTTCTATTGAGTATCTTAAAGAAGGTCTAATGGTGGAAGTGCTACTCCTCGAAGAGAACCCAGTGAGTGTGGATCTTCCAGCTACTGTGGAGCTTGCAGTGACTGAGGCTTCTGAAGGTCTTAAAGGTGACACAGCGAACAATCCTACTAAGCCAGCGACTCTTGAGACTGGTAAGATTGTGCAAGTGCCACTCTTTATCAAAATCGGTGATGTGCTTAAGGTGAATACCGAAGAAGGAACTTATCTTGGCCGAGCTAACTAGGCTTTTCCAGCATTAGAAATTTCGTGTCAGTAGATACTTCAGTAGTGGAAACTCAGTTTTATGAGTTGAGCGATGCGCAGCTGCCTTTTCAGCTGCGTAGTGGTGAGTCGTTACCTGAAGTTCAGGTAGCGTATGAGACCTGGGGTGAGCTGAATGCGGATAAATCAAATGCGATTCTACTCAACCATGCTCTGTCAGGCTCGCACCATGTGCGTGGCTACAATGCAGCAATTCCGGGTATAGGTGATCTATGGCAGGAGGAAATGCATCAGGGCTGGTGGGAAGAATACATGGGGCCAGGGAAGGCGATAGATACAGATAAGTATTTCGTCATTTGCCCCAACTATCTTGGTGGTTGCTACGGGACTACGGGTCCTAGATCGATCAATCCAGAGACAAAAAAACCTTATGGTTCAAGCTTTCCTCAGCTCAGTGTGGCTGACCAAGCGGATCTACAGGCTATCTTGGTTAAATCATTTTTCGGTATCACACAGCTGCATGCTGCGATTGGACCATCAGTAGGTGGTTTAATCACATTGACACTAGCTACCAGGCATCCTGAGCTAGTCAGAGTTGTTCTGCCTATTGCTAGTGGATTTAAGACGACTGTTCTGAATAGACTGATCTTGTTTGAGCAAATTTTAGCGATCGAGAATGATCCTCACTTTAATGGTGGAGATTACTATGAGGGAGAATTTCCTGACTATGGATTAGCTCTCGCTAGAATGATCTCTCATAAGACATTTGTGCATCTAGATGCGATTGAGAAACGTGCTAGGTCTGAAGTGAAGCAAGACACTGATCGTCTGAAGTGGTATAATGTAAAAGATCCATTTCAGAGCTATATGCTGTATCAGGGTAAGAAATTCGTGAAGCGATTTGATGCGAATACTTATCTACGAATCATTGATATGTGGTCTCGCTACGATGCTAAAGAGGAAGCTGATGCGGAGACTAGTAAAGAGCTGTTTGCAGGATCCAAGCAAGCTGGGCAGAAGTTTTTGGTGTTCAGTATTGATTCAGACTTCTGCTTCTATCCAGAAGAACAGGCTGAGCTGGTGGGGGAGCTGAAAGAAGGTGATGTGGAGACTATTCACATCACAGTGCACTCAGATAAAGGACACGATTCGTTCTTACTAGAGCCACATTTATACGGCCCTCACATTAGCTATATTCTTAATAGCTAGACTTACTTTAGGGCCTTAGTGATGGTTTTGACATTGTGTCTAAACATCTGCTCGATAGAAGTGTGAGAGTCAGCGTAAAGTTTATCTGCAAGTGGGATGCCAGTTGCTTTAGCTGCAGATTTTAGAGCGCTTGGGTTTGAGGACTCATCTGGAAAAATGGCTTTTACTTTTTTAGTAATAATGATTCCGACTGCTTCTTGGAGATACTGAGGAGTCACTGATTGCTCACTATTTAGTCCGCGTAATGGAATGGACTGAAAGCCGAATTCTTTACAAAAATAACCAAATGCAGCATGAGCGGTGACGAGTTGGCGGTTGGCTTTAGGAACTGTAGATAGTTCTTTTTTTGCCCAAGACTTAAGTGTGTGGAGCTTGTCTCTATAAGCTTTAGAACGCTGATTGTAGTAGTCTTTGTTCGCTGGGTCTATCTTTGCTAGCTCAGCGGCTAGGGTAGTGGAGGCTCTACGCCAATTTTCGATAGAGTGCCACCAATGAGGATCCATAACGCCTGAGCTGTGGTTAGGGCAGCAAGCGTATGTTTTAGAGCCACCTTTGATATGGATGGAGCGGATACTACGACCTAGTTCTACCACTTTAGCTTGGCCTACTAGGGATTTGAGCTTTGGGAGGTAGGGTTCTAGGTCTTTACCGGAGGCTAGATAGAGATGAGCGCCAGATGCTTTAGTGAGTGTTTTGGTAGTGGGATTGAAAGTATGCGGATTGCCGTTTTTGCCAATGAGATCGATGACGATAACTTTGTCGCCACCTATTTGGTTTGCTAAATCACTAATCAGCGGAGACAAACTGGCTATTTTCACCTTCGCTGAGGAGAATAATGTAAAGAGTAGGAAGGTGAGTAGGGTCAATGACTTCATGACCTCACTAAAATGCAAATCACTCTTTCATCAAGTATAAATGCAATAAAGTTGCATTAAGGTCGAGTCTTCATTGTTGCCAAATGAGTTTCAGGCTATAAAAAACATGTGTGAATGAATTACAGAAAGTGAGCAGGACAGATTGGAAAACGTGGAATCCTGATATAAAAGCAACGCTGATGTTTATTGTTCAAGATGGCAAGGTGCTGCTGATTGAAAAGCTGACAGGAATAGGTATGGGCAAGATAAACGGCCCAGGAGGGAAGATAGATCCGGGTGAAAATGCAGAGCAAGCGATCATCCGTGAATGCCAAGAAGAACTACATATCACACCCTTGAATCCAGTGAAAGTAGGTGAGCTATGTTTTGCTATGACTCACATCCCTGATATTCACTGTCATGTGTTTATAGCAGAGGAATTTGAGGGAGAGCCTACAGCTACATATGAGGCGAACCCTTTTTGGCAGGCAATTGGTGAAATACCGTTTGATAAGATGTGGGAGGATGACCGTCATTGGTTACCACAGGCCCTGAATGGTGAGGTGTTCCACGCTAAGTTTGATTTTGTGGATGAAGACATCACTTGGATGGATGTATCTTTTGGTGATGAAACTAAGCTTCAGTGGCTGGGTGACCATTACGAGGATTCATAGAGCGAACCACGGCTATGTGAGCTTCGTTCGATCTCTATTTCGCTCAAAATAGTATCTTGGATGACCTTAAATTGATTCATCTTCATGAGCTCCAGCACAGCTAAGAAGGTGACGATGACTTCGGCTTTTGTGGTGGCATCTGTGAAGAGATCACCGAATTTACGTTTCTCACCAGGAGACATACTATTGAGGAGTTGCTCAATCTTGTCTGCTACTGTGTAGCGATCATCTACGATATCTCCAAGGTCGTTCGATTCTTCTAGTCGCTGAAGGATGCCTTGGAATGCTTTAATCAAATCAAATATGTTGGCATCTGGTAGAGGCGCATCAGTATCATCTTCTAGATCAGGCTGATCAGGGTTGTTGGCAAAGTAGTTTTCTTGCTCGATCGCTTTATTACTGAGAAACCCTGCGGCATCTTTAAACTTCTTGTATTCGATGAGTTGCCTAATGAGTTCCCAGCGAGGATCTTCTTCATCGAGATCATCATCTTCTAGCTGTTCTTGTTTGGGAAGTAGTGTGCGGCTCTTGATATACATGAGATTCGCAGCCATCACGATGAACTCAGATGCTAGATCAATATTCAACAGCTTGAAGGTGTTGATGTAATCTAGGTATTGCTTGGTGATGCGCTCTAGGGTGATGTCGTGAATATCCACCTCCTCTTTCTTGATCAGATAGAGGAGCAGATCTAATGGACCTTCAAAAATGTCCAGTTTGACTTTATATTTATCATCACTCACTTCTAGCTATACTACGATTTGCAATGGCAGAGGCAAGAGGAGAATTAAATGAATATCTGGGCACAAAAAAACCTCATGCAACTAGTGCATGAGGTTCTTAAAATGAATTTTAATTCAACGATTACTTACGGCGACGTAGGATAAGCGCGATGCCACCTAGACCGAGAAGTGCTGTTGAGCTTGGCTCTGGCACTTGGTTGAATGTGAGGCTCTGTGCTGTAGCTCCGTTTGCAGTAGCTGTGTATTGAACCTGTGTTCCTGAATCGTTAACGTTGATGTTAGAACCGATGAGAGCTCCTACATAGCTTACGTTAGATGGATAAAACACAGTGAATGACTGTGCGTTATTTAGAGTAGCAACTCCACCGCTTACGAGTGTAGTTCCAGGTCCAGTAACTGTGAATGTTCCAATGCCTGGCATAACGATGTTACCAGATCCGATGTTTTGTCCATTAAGTTGGGCAAGATCGAGAGTGAAAGCAGATGCACTTGCTGAAAGCGCTGCTGCACAGATTGAAGTTAGAAGTAATTTGTTCATAGTGTTATTTTATAGGGGTTGAATTTAATTCGTCCATATCCTAAATGTGTGACCTATATTGTCAATATATATTTAAAAAAAATGAAAATTATTAAGTTTGCGGTAAAATTTCTATTACTTGATAGCTTTTTTGAATTCTTTTAACTCTAGAGTTTTAACGATTGCTTGGTCACGAGATATATACTTTTTCTCCTGTTCTTTTACGATGCCTATACCTTCAGCGAACCAGTATTCCTTGGATACCAAGGTGTTGCTGGTGGTTTTGTCAATGCGGTCCATGCGAATTTTATCAGTGATATAAGTTTTCCCTAGTATTTCAATCTTAGTGTTTTTTGAGACAACTCTGAATTCAAATCGAGGCATTTTTTCAGTAGTCCATGACCACTTATCGCCAATTTTTGCTACTTTGTTATAGAGAACGATAGGGACAATTGTGATAAATCCGACTTTTTTTGTAGGATCTTCAGCATTGTTCATAAATGTGCCATGATAGTGTAATTGATCATTGGTGTAGTTCAGGACCTGTTTCTTCTTTAGTTTGTTTTCTATGAAGATATCGATGACTGGGACATCCGCTTTCAGTGACTCGATCGGCTGAGGACCATTACTGACTTGTTTTTCTGAAAACTTATAGACCATTCCACGTGGTGTGATTTCACCAGGGACATCGAACTCAGGCTTAAAATCTAGATCTTTAGGGATGGTTAGCGTGACGTCATAGGTCCAGCTGTTTCCTTTCGCTAAAAGCACTTCAGCTTTCTTCTCTACCACAGTATCAGCTTCGGGAGCTGCAGTTTGTGCTAGGGATGGTAGGAGTAGTGATGCAAGTATGAGGGGGGTGGTAAATATAGCTTTCATGTTTATATGTATAGTTTATCTGTTTTGCTGAGTGATGCTGGAAGCTCCATGTGGTGCTCCTAGTCTAGTGATGGTTTTAGTCTCTGGGAAGTAATAAGGCTTCTTGTTTCTAGAGTTGCTGTAAATGTTCCATATAATAAAGAGAGCAATGAGAGGAACGATGATACAAAGAGCAATTTTCACGAGCTTTATTATATACGCTTTGAATGCTGCATTCTTTTTTGTCTCTTCTAGGTCTGACTGATCCTTTTCTAATAGTGGGCGAGTGCTAAGATAAGCTAATTCGTCATTAATGCTAACAAAAGAAGCCTCTAATATTGCATCGAGTCCACGCTCTGACTGTATGTTCTGTGTTGCGCTGGCTAGAATGTTTTCGACTTCGTTGATATCGTCGAGGAGTGGGGGATTTTTAAACTGTATATCAATATTGTGGTTTTTTAAAAATGAGCCGATATTAATAAGTATGTGAAACTGCTGATCTGTCGCTGGGATAGATGCTGTCCAAGTTCGGCGAATTTCCATCTGAGAATGGTGAATACCATAGAATCCATAACTCACCATGCAACGATGGTTTTCTAGTAATAGTTTTTGCTCTTTCCGAATAAGAACTACCTGCTCAGGGCTTAGTATATTTTGAGGGTCAATGATCGCGTTCTGTTCTAGCAGAAACTTTTCAGGTAAGTCTTTTGGAGCCTCTTCTTGTTGCTGAGCGCTAGCTTGAAAAACTAGAAGAACGGTGATGAGTATGGAGAAAAGATATCTCATTTACGGTGTTTCTTTTTGAATTTTTTAAAGCGAGCTTTGACTCCATGTTTTGAATCGTCGAGTGTGTTTAAAATGCTTTCTAATGCTTCTAAATAACCTCTAGCATGAATGCCTTTGCGTTGTGATTTATTGAGTTGCGCTACTATTTTTAGAGAGTTTTCATCGGGCAAGAATACATCGGCATTGTAGCCAGTAGCGATACAGCTTTTTAGCGTGACGGAGTTAGTGATGATCAGAATGGTCCATTTCTTGTCATTTTCGGATTGATCCTCTGGTAAAGGACATTGGTTCAGCATCCATAGTGAGAGTTGGCGTAGTCTGACATTCTTCTGTAGAGGTAGTATGCAGATTTTTACTGAAAATTGTGGATACCGACTATTAATCAAGCTTTGGTAGCTGGCGACATCGTTCATTTCAAAATCCAAGAGCGAGTCGGAAAAATCATGCAGCTGGAGTAGAGTAGGTAGGCCATCAATAGGGAAATGGCTCTCTAAATAACTGAAATCAAATCCACAGTAATCGCATTTTTGGATCTCTCTGTCTCTTAATATTTTAGAGCATTCAGGGCAACGAGGAGACTCGCCTACCAAGGCCTTGGTAAACTTTTCTTTTACACTGAGTTTCTCAGAGTAATCATCTAGTGGCTCTAGAATGGACTCGTCTTCTGACATGGTTTAGTTTTTTTGATATTACGCTATTAGGTAGCTTCTGACTCTACACTATCGCTAGATTTGCATATTTCAATATCAAAAAGTAGATTACAAACTAGAGCGTAAATTGTAATGTGCAATTTATGTGATCTGTGCTTAATTATTAATGTTAAAACAATTACAAATAAAACTATGAATGAAGAAAATCAAAATAGAGAGCGCGAGCCAGATACAGTAGATGCGATCAAAGACGCAGTGAAAATGGCAGCCAATGAGGCGAAGACT
This sequence comes from uncultured Rubritalea sp., assembly GCA_937132085.1. Taxonomy (GTDB): domain Bacteria; phylum Verrucomicrobiota; class Verrucomicrobiia; order Verrucomicrobiales; family Akkermansiaceae; genus Rubritalea. The sequence goes on from CAKZNV010000104.1 coordinate 33,475, forward strand.
AAAGCGAAAGAAGCAGCGCCTAAAATCAAAGAAGCTATCGGTAATGCAGTGCATGATGTAGCATACGGTGCGGCATTTGGCGCATCATTCGCGGGAGCATTAGCGAGTGAGTTCATGCCTAAGGCTATCAAAGATGGCTTAAGCGAAGGTTCAGAAGCGGGTTCTCAGTCAGGTAAAACGACTGCTGAGAAATTCCGTAAGAATGTGAAATCAGCTACTTCAGAAGATTGCACAGACGGTGAGTGCCACTCCACTTAGTAAAGACAATCTAGAAACAAAAGAGCTGAATCATTGATTGATTCAGCTCTTTTTATATAGGTAATATCTTTTTTAAATTAGATCATGTCTTTACGACGTTTCGCTTTGGCGAGGTGTTTTAGGAATAAGTCGACCTTTGGGTGTGCCGTTGCAGTGAATCTATTGAATTCTTTTCCGTCAGCATCAAAAAGTAAAATAGTAGGGACTCCTGATACTTTATACTGCTGCATGAGTTTTGTGTTGGCTGCTTTAAGTTCAGGGTTGCTGTTTGGCATGTCTAGTTTTACTAGAACATAGCTTTCTTGCGCTTTCTTGAGGAACTCTTCTTTGGTGAAAACAGCCTTTGCCATCATCTTACAAGGAGGGCACCAATCAGATCCAGTGAACTCGATCATCACGAGCTTATTTTCGGCTTTAGCCTTCTTTACTCCTTCTTCTATGCTGGTAAGCCATGGGCCTTCGGCACTAGCGATGGCGGTGAATGCGAGCATTAAAATCCCTAAAATAGTGTTTTTCATGATGTTCATCTATACTATATAGCGTAGTCAGATGGCGAACTCTTTTTAAAAACCGTTATTTATTGTAAATTATTCTGAGAACTATCCGCACTCCACCCTTGAAATGAGGTTGAAAATGGTTTCCATTGCACCATGCCTAAGAAGCCGACATTACTAGTAGCGACGAGAAATGCCCATAAAACGGAGGAAATCCGCCAGATGTTAGCGGGTAGCTATATGGTGGAAGACCTAAATGGTAAAGATTTCCCTGAAGTGGAAGAGACAGGGACTACCTTCCTAGCGAATGCTAAACTCAAGGCACAAGAAATCAGCAAGCTAACCAGCGGTGTTATTTTATCTGATGATTCAGGTTTGGAAGTTGATGCTCTCAATGGTGATCCTGGAGTTTACTCTTCTCGCTATGCTGGCACGGATGGAGACAACGAAGCGAATAATACTAAGCTAATGACAGAGATGGCTAAGCTGCCGGATGGAACCTCGAGGACAGCTAGATTTCGCTGTGTCATGGTTCTCGCTCAAAATGGAGAGGAGCTAGCGCATTTCAGTGGTGCTGTGGAAGGTTCTATTATTTCTGAACTCACAGGTGACGGAGGTTTTGGTTACGATCCTTTATTTATCCCTGATGGTTATGAGAAGACTTTTGCTCAGCTAGGTGATACGGTGAAAAATACATTGAGCCACCGAGCGAATGCTCTTAATCAGGCTGCTGAATGGCTGAGTGAAAATAGCTAGATGATGATGAGACGGATTAAATTTTCAATGAGTGGATGTGCTGCCTTTATTCTAATGTTGGCAGTCGTAGGCTGGCTATCTACAGAAAAAAGTTCTGCTCAGGGTGGTCCTAAAGTAGTTACGCCAACAGGAAAACCAACAAAGCCTGCTGGGCCTGTCATTAATACGCCAACTGCGAAACCTGAAGATCCTTATACAAAACAGAACTATCCTTGGCATAAGAATATCACGGCAACGATCTTCTGGGTAGGTGAGACTCCTACACCTAAGAACCCGACACCTAATCATGCAAGCTCATGGGATAGATATTGGCAGAAGAGCTTCGGAGGATTCGATGATCCAAATCCGACGAATCGAGTAAGCTATAGACCAATCTCATTTATACCAAAACAGAACCCTTTCTACATCGCTCTGCCTTATAATGATGTCATCAATCACAAGGCGCATAAGCCGGAAGCGAAGAAAGTGATTCCTTGGTTCCGCCGTGCTATGGCTAAGCCTGGGACGACGACTTGCAAAGGGCGCTGGGTGCAGATAGTCTATGGGAAGAAAGTTTGCTATGCTCAGTGGGAAGATTGTGGACCATTCACTACAGATGACTATGAGTATGTTTTTCTCAATAAACGCCCTAAGAACAAAGAAAATAAAGGTGCAGGGATTGATGTTTCGCCAGCAGTCAGAGATTATTTAGGTCTGAAATCGGGTGATAAAGTGCATTGGCGGTTTATCGATTTCCGTAGGATTCGTAGTAGAGGACCCTGGTCGCTTCATGGAACTAATAATCCATTCCTTGATCCTAAGCAAGACCCTGACTACGACGCGAATATTCGCTATATGAATTATCTCCGAAAGATACGTGATGATGCCAACAGGAATGGCACTAACTACTAATACTAGACTTGCATCTCATCATAAACTCGTTATCTATCCCGCCATGTCTGAACCCTATAACGCTGACCTCCTGGCAGTAGATCTCTCATCCGTGGATGAGCGTATCGCTACACTCAGGAGGTATCTTTGACGTCCCTAAGCTCGAAACAGAGCTAGCTAAGTTGGACGATGATATGCTGGCTAGTGATTTCTGGAATGACTCCAACAAGGCTCAAGTGACAGTGAACGAGGCGAACGTGATCAAGCGCAAGCTCATTCCGTTTTTGGAATTAGAGCAACGCTCGTCAGATCTTAAAGAACTCATTTCTTTAGCCAAAGAGTATGAAGATGCTGACTCTGCGACTGAGGCAGCGGCAGAGTTCCTAGCCATTAATAAAAAGTTAGATTCATTTGAATTACTGACTCTCTTAGACAAGCCAAACGATCTCTCAAATTGTTACCTGACGATTAACTCAGGTGCTGGTGGGACTGAGGCTTGTGACTGGGCGCAGATGCTCATGCGGATGTATTCTCGATGGGCAGAAAGTAAAAATTACAAAATCAGCTTAGTGGAGCAGACTGATGGTGACGGAGCTGGTATCAGTAGTGCCACTCTCCACATCGAAGGCGATTACGCTTATGGTTATCTTAAGAATGAACGCGGAGTTCACAGACTAGTGAGAATTTCACCATTTGATTCAGCGGGAAAACGACATACTTCATTCAGCTCGATTGACGCCACTCCTGAGATGGCTGAGACAGTGAGTGTCGTAGTTAATCCTTCTGATATAGAAATCAAGACGACTCACTCTGGCGGTGCTGGAGGTCAGAATGTGAATAAGGTGGAGACTGCTGTTATTCTTAGGCATAAGCCGACGGGTATCATGATTCGTTGTTCTCAGGAACGTTCGCAGCTGCGTAACAGGGAGGTGGCTCTAGAGCTGCTAAAGGCGAAGTTGTTTCAGATCGAGGAAGATAAGATGAAAGCAGATTCCGAAAGAGCCTATGGTGAAAAAGGTGATATCGGGTGGGGTAGTCAGATTCGATCTTATGTTTTCCAACCCTACCAAATGATCAAAGACCTGCGCACTGGTGAAGAGAGCGGGAATATTCAGTCTGTCATGGACGGAGAAATCGATGGGTTTATCGAAGCCATGCTGAAAGGTAAGAAAAAGGGAGAATAGAAGAATCCTGACTGGGTTACAGCTTCATTTCAAATAGTTGAGCTCTGATTTCTTGCTGCGCTCCAGCTTGGAATATACTCACAGGCTTAAACCCTAGTCGTTCATAAAATTGACAGAGTTTAGGTCGGTTCGCACGGCAATCTAGTCTGAGGTAAGTCTTACCTAACTCACGAGATCTAGCGATGACGTGTTGGACGATTTTCTCTGCAATGCCTCTGCCATGGTAGTCACTCATTATCGCGAGCTTGTGTAGATACGCTGAATCATCTCCAGTTTCTTCCGGCCAATAAACAGGGTCTAGTTGCTGAATAACTACACCACCGACTAGGTTGTTAGAGCTTGAGTTGGAAGCTTGATAAGCGATGTATATTTCATCATTACCGTAATCCTTTAATAGGTTTTTTTCAGTTAGGCCTTCAGGATTCCACTGACCATTGAGCTCAATACTGTCATTGCGATTCATCCACTGCGTCGCATCCAGTAGAACTTCTGAAAGCTCATGGATTTTACTATTTGGGATTAGATCTATGCGTATTAGTTCCATTAATTAGTTTATAGTAATAGAAAAATGCCAATCTCAGATTGCTGAGATTGGCATGATAAATTTTTATTGATGAAGAGCGGCGTTATTTCTTTGTCGCTTTAGGAGCAGCTTTTTTCTTGGCAGCTACTTTCTTCTTTTTCGGAGCGGACTTCTTTTTAGCTGCAGGCTTTTTCTTGGGTGCAGCTTTCTTTTTAGTTACAGCCTTTTTCTTAGTAGTAGCTTTTTTCTTTTTAGCTGTAGCTTTTTTCTTAGGAGCAGTTTTCTTCTTGGTTACTGCTTTCTTCGCTTTCTTGGCTGCTTTCTTCGGAACCTTTTTCGCTTTCTTAGTTACCTTCTTAACTGTTTTCTTAGCTTTTTTGGCTACTTTCTTCGCCTTTTTGGTCGTTTTCTTAGCAGCTTTTTTTGCTTTCTTGGCTACTTTTTTAGCTTTCTTAGTAACTTTCTTTTTCGCTGTTTTTTTGGACGCTTTTTTTGTCGCCTTCTTCTTGGTTGCTTTCTTTTTAGCTACTTTCTTCTTAGCAGCTTTTTTAGTCACCTTCTTTTTTGCTTTCTTCGCTACCTTTTTTGCTTTTTTAGTTACCTTCTTTTTAGCAACTTTCTTAGCGGCTTTTTTCTTAGTAGTTTTCTTCACTAGTTTTTTGGCAACTTTCTTCTTAGCTGCTTTTTTCTTAGTTACTTTTTTAGCTGGTTTAGCTGCGACTTTTTTCTTCGCTACCTTCTTTGCTTTTTTAACTACTTTCTTTGCTGTGCTTTTCTTTTTTGCTGCCATGATTTGAGTGGGCTGTTTGTTAAGTGTGTGAGATAAGGAATATATTATTCACCTAACAAACTAGCTATCTAATAAGTTGCTGGGAAGTTTAAAATGTAAATTTCTCGAAACTGTTAGATTTTGTTAGAAAATGAATGATGAATATTATTTTCTTATTATCGATATTAACTCATTAAGAATAAGCTTAGTCAAGTTGAATTTTAATATGGATTAAGTAGTTTAAGTCGGTTATTAAAAAATAGAAAGTATAACTCGTGGGTAAAATAAAAATCATGAGTAGTAGTTATCAAGCTACTTTTTATTGTTCCGCAACAGGTGCTTTAATAGCAGGATTAATAGCCTTTAGGGCATTCCAAAAATTATCTGTTAGAGGTGATCCGTTGTAGAGAATTTTTCCTTCTTTAGAGATGATGATCAGTGTTGGTAGGTCTGAAATAAGTAATTTTTTCGCTAATGAATTTTTCTCTGAATCAGCTAGCCATATTGATGGGAAGGTGTCGCCTAGTTCTTCAATCACTTCTTTAGCGTCGTCTATGCCTTGCTGTTCAGGAGTCAGCAGGATGGATGCAAAGCTGATTTTATGTTTAGCAGAGAGTTGCGCAATATGCTGAACGATAGGAAAGGTATTATCAGCCTGTTGGTTCCATGGTGACCAGTAGCGTAGAATCAGAGCATCCTTGTCTCCCAACATAGCTTTGAGGGAGATGTTTTTGTCATCAGTGATTTGTCTAACAGTCGTGCTCACTGGATCAAGAGTGAGCTTTTTCATGGCATCAGCGATTCTGATCTTAGTGATGTGATGAGAGAAGGCATCTGCTTTATCTGGGCTTAACCAGAACGCTTCGGTGATGTGTTTCTTGAAATCTGTTAGATTGTTTGCCTCTAATGCTTTAAGTGCTTTTCCATATTCTACTACTGACTGCCAATCTTCTTTAGTAGAGAAGACCTTAGAGGTGTCTGGGTCGAAGCTAGCTAGCATCTTCTCAAATTCCTCGGAGATCTTAGCGATGCTTTTGTAGTCTTCTTTATCGATGAGGTAGAGAAATCTAGCTTCTAAGATGACCTGCTCACTGATGCCATCTTTTCTGGCTTTGGTGACAGCGAGATCGAATGGTTTTTTGTCACGGAGACTGAACAGCTGATTGATGTGTGCGGCTTGTATGCCTTGCTTGATTTCTTCATTTTCTCCCTGAGCTGGAGCAGGCGCCTCTGTCTGAGCCAGAGTAAGGGGTGTAAGTGCGCATACTGCGGAGAGGTGAATGAGAGTAAGAAGGTTTTTCATAGCGTGATTAGATTAGCGTGTTCAGGGAAAAAGAAAAGGTGGCAAATTCCAAATGATTGATTGGAATAGTGCCACCTTTGAGTGAATTTTAAAGCTGTATTTAGTTAGACTCGATAGTGAGCTTCTGGCCTACCCAGATATTGTCACTAGTGAGGTTGTTAGAAGCCTTGATCGCAGCAACTGTGGTCTTATGCTTTCTAGCGAGAGCCCAGAGGCTGTCACCAGGGACTACTGTGTGTGATAGTGATGCACCAGATGGGATGTTAGCTTGATTGTTATTATTACTAGGGAAGCCGATGTTTGGAGCTATGTCTGGTTCTGGGATCACAGGTGGATCATTAGGCACTCCTGGGAGTGGCTGGTAGGGAGCATTGCCTGTGATATTCGGAAGTTGAGGTGTTCCAGTTTCTCCATTGAGTCCTGGCACGGCGAATGGATTATTGGCGTCAGCTGTTTGAGCTGCTTGCGCTTGTTTCTGGCGTTTCCACTCTACGTATTCTGGGTCTTGAGTGGCACAAGATGTGAAGAATGAGGCGGTCACTGCAGCGAGTGCAGTGCTAGTGATAACTTTAGTAAGTAGTTTCATGTTCATTTGCTGGTAATCTAGCATTTAATTCTGTTATGTAAACGTAGAAGTTTGTGGCGTTCTTTCTCTTTTAGTCGTGAAACTTGAAAAATTTATTCACATTATTTTCAGTGATCTGAGAAAATTCTTCAAGTGAGAGCCCCTTGGCTTGAGCAAGATGCTCGGCTATGTGGATGGTGAATGATGGTTCATTACGCTTGCCTCTGTGCGGGGTCGGAGCGAGATAAGGTGAGTCTGTTTCCACCATGATGCGGTCGTCTGGTGTGTGAACTGCCGCGTCTAGAGTGTCAGTCGCTTTCTTAAATGTAGCGATGCCTGTGTAGGAAAGATAGCCACCAAGATCTAAGATAGCTTTGGCATTTTCACGTGGTCCTAGGAAGCAGTGAAATACCGCAGTGACTTTATCTGAGAATTCACTGTATATAGCGACGGCGTCATCGAGCGATTGTTTACCAGTCTTGTCACGTGTGTGGATGACGATGTTCTTTCCTAACTCTGCGGCGAGCTGGAAATGCTGTCTCAAGTAGTCTCGCTGGCGTAGGTGGTAGGCTTCATCTGTCCAGCCATTTGGAGCAGGGTGGAAGTAGTCTAGACCGGTTTCTCCGATAGCTACGCACTTAGGGTGCTGAGCGTAGTCTCGTAGTTGGGATAGGAAATCTTCTGGTGTCTGATGAACATCACAGGGATGAATTCCTAGGGCTGAGAAGACGTTGTCGTGCTGTTCCGTTAGAGCGATGTTATGCGGAATATCTTCTAGTGAAGTCGCAAGGGTGACCATGCGATGAATGTTGTTTTCCTTCGCTCGTAGTAGCAGTGCGTCTATTTCCTCAGCGGGGAATTTATGTGATGCGAGGTGACAGTGAGAGTCAGTAAAGAGCATGATTGGTTGTGGCGTAGATTTAGGCTAGCAGGATCGCTTGCTTTTTCATCTGCGCTGCCATTAGGTTAAGCGCATTCGCACGAGTGGGTGCGAGGTGCTCTTTAAGACCTGTTTTCTCGATGAAGCTCATGTCAGCAGAGAGGATGTCGTCCGCCTTTTGGTCGCTTAGGACACGGACGAAGAGAGCTATCATGCCCTTGGTGATGAGTGAATCTGAGTCAGCTGTGTAGATGATTTTGCCATCTTCTGATTTAGCATCTAGCCAGACTTGGGATTGGCAGCCTTGGATGAGTTTGTCTTCAGTTTTAGCGGCGTCATCCATAGGGAGTAGCTTCTTACCGAGACCGATGACGTATTCGTAGCGCTCGGTCCAGTCCTGGAAAATATTGAGGTCATCGAGGAGTTCTTGTTGTGCTTCAGTGATAGTCATTTGCAGGGGATGGAAGGGGAAATGTAGACTTATGACAACACTAAATGTAGTCAATACGGCTTGAGATCGTGAATTTTGATTGTTTTTTAGTCGGTAGGACGTTTTATTTCACTGTGGCTTCTGTAGAAAATGTGATGATTAGGGCTTCGGCTGGTAGTGGTAAGACTTATCAGCTGGCAAATAGGTATCTGGCACTGATGGTGCTGGGTGTGAAACCTGAGCGTGTCATTGCTCTGACATTTACTAAGAAAGCGGCTGGTGAGTTTGCAGATAGAATTCTCAGTAAACTGGCAGAAGGTGCCGAGAGTGATCTTAATGCGAAAAAGCTCAGAGAGGAACTGAGTATGGCAATTTTAGGTGACGTGACTGTTCCGCCATTGGTGGAAGGTGCTGTGGTTTTACCTGAGATGGATGTGGACTTTTTCCGTAGTCTGCTAGAGCGAGTGGTGCGTGTGATGGATCAGTTGGCGCTGAGCACGCTGGATAGTTTCTTTATTAAATTACTGCGTAACTTTGCCTTCGAGCTCGGAATGTCAGGGTTCGAGCTGGTGCAGGGGAGCGATCTCGAAGCTGAGCGGATGAGGGTGTTCGCAGATATTTTCGAGCGAAGCCAAGGTGGTGGGGCTGATATTTCTAAAGGGCACATGAAGGAATTTGTTGCTGCATTTCGCCAGTCTAGTGCTGGGGAGGAGAGTATTCGACTCACTGAGAGGCTTAAAGAATTCGTTAAAGATCACCAATACCGTTGGCTGAAATTTCCACAGAGAGAGAGCTGGGGCAATGCTGATAAACTCTGGAAGGATGGGGACAATAGTGGATGGCCAAAGGGTGGTAATTATAGAGAGAAAGTGCGCCGAGTGAGAGATCTGTTAGAGGGGGTGAGCTTTGGGCATAAAACTTATATCAAATCGCTGAATAGCGTCTGTGATGGACTAGAGGAGAGAGAGGGAAAGTCCGGGACTCCGCTTAAGGTAGGAGGAAGATTTTCTCACTTAATGGCGGCTTTAGAAGAGTTGAAAGAGGGGAGTTTTACCGATGTCTTTAGTAAGAAGGAGATGGTCATCGATGGTGAGTTGGCGGATGCCTTTTACCAACTACTAGGTGGGCTGGTGAGCGATGAGATCAATGCCAAACTAGAGAGGACACAAGGTGTCTACGAGGTGATTAAAGCTTATGAGGAACGCTATGGTAGCTCTGTGAGAGGACAGGGGAGACTAGGCTTTGCAGATGCTACATTATTGCTGTCTGGGCATGAAAGTGTTGGGCTGTGGGATGAGGTGAGTAAAGATCTGGTGGAGTTTCGTTTCGATGGGAAATACGATCATTGGATGCTGGATGAGTTTCAGGATACGAGTCGGTCGCAGTGGCAAGTGATTGAGAATTTAATCGATGAAGTGGTGAACGATTTGGAGGGTGAGAGATCGCTCTTTGTAGTGGGGGATACTAAGCAGGGAATCTATGGCTGGAGAGGTGGAGAGCCTAAGCTGTTTGAAGAGCTAGCGACTCGCTATGATGAAAGGTTGAGTCAGTGGCCGATGAATAAATCTTACCGTTCTGCTGGGCCAGTGATCGATCTTGTGAACAGAGTTTGTGATCCTAAAACGTCGAAAGGTTTGAAGCTGTTTCCTAGCCAAGCTGTGCATCGTTGGAAGTTTGAGGAGCATAGCATTGCTGATTTTAATAAAGACAAGGCTGGGCACAGCTGGGTCTGTGAGATGGACAAGGTCGAGGATCTGACTAGTGGTGAAGTAAGGATGTTGTGGATCGGTGCGCTAGTAGAAAAGCTAGATCCTGTGAGAAACGGAATTTCATGCGCTATTCTTGTGCGTAAGAATGATCATGGCGCTGAGATCGCAGAGTATCTTCGTGAGCACCATGCAGACATACCGGTAGCGGTGGAAAACGAGGCGCTGGTGGCAGAAGAAAATCCAGTTTCGGCAGTGATTGTCGATGCGTTTCGTTTTCTCTGTTATCCCGCTGACACGCTCGCTTGGTGGCACATTGAGATGAGTCCATTTAGGCAGGTGTTTAGTGGATTTACGGGATCGGATGATACTCCTTCTAAGCAGAGTGTGTGGTATCACTGGATGCGCCAGATTTCTGAAAAGGGACTGGATAAAGTGCTGACTCAGTGGATTAATTCTCTGACAGAAAAGGTAGAAATTTCTCACTACAGTAAGGGAAAGCTGGAAGAAATGGAGCTGGCTGCGGCGCAGTTTGTGGCGAAGGGCGGATTCCTTACTGAATGGCTGTTAGAACTGGAGCAGTGGACGCAGAGAGAGGTGACAAGGGCTGGTGTGGTGCAGATCATGACTGTGCATAAGGCGAAAGGTTTGGAGTTCGGTGCGGTGATTATTCCAGACCTAGATAACAGAGATTTCGATGATGAGAGTAGACTGAAAATCCTCACTCATGATGACGATGGTGGACACGTGATGTTGCCGCCAGTGAAGGATGTGAGGCAGGCTGACCCAGCTCTTAGAGATCAGGTCGATGACTGGTCGGTAGATCAATGCTATGAACAATTCTGCGTGCTTTACGTGATGCTTACCAGAGCGGAAAGTGGCACCTATTGCCTTCTAGATGGAACCAAAAATAAACCAGATAAACGTAAGCGAAACGAAGCTGACTGGATACGTGAATCAGTGGATGGCCTTGTAGAGCGAGATGAGAATCTAGCTGGCTTATCAGGACGAGTCACCGCTGAGTTTGGAGACTGGGAGTGGTTAGAAACGCTGGAGAAAGTAAACCTCGAATCAGTTTCAGAAAACGTTGTGAATCTACCAGTGGTTGAGCCTAGGAAGTCAGCTGTGATAGCGACTGCTAATCATGGTGACTACGAAACAAACTACAGTTCTAGACTGATGGATAGCAAGGGTATGAGCTACGGAACTCTGGTCCACGAATGCTTCCAAACGATAGAGTGGTGGGATGGTAATCTGGTTTGGAATAAAGATAAATCGGTTGTGAAGGTGGTGTTAGAATGCATGCAATCGCCGACGATATTGCCTTATTTTGAGAAGAGAGACGCTATAAAAGTATTCCGAGAGCAACCGATCGAGGCCATCGTGGACGGAGTCTGGATCAGTGGAGTGATTGATCGCTTAATTCTGTCCTACGATGATTCTGGAAATGTAGAGTATGTAGCCATCGTTGATTTCAAAACAGATATGGTAGACGATGTGGATGAATTGAAATATCGCTACTCAGATCAGCTCATGAGTTATCAAACTATGTTAGAGTCAATCTATGCATTAGAATCGGATCATTTCTATCGTGTGATAATCTCTACCCATTTGAGGAAAGCGGTTATACTGTGATTTAAATATTTTTTTATAGTCGTGAGGTGTTCCAAGTCAACGTTGTAGGAGTAGAAAGGTCTGGTAAAATGTTGAAATCAGAGTATAAGGGAAAATACTGAGTTTCTGGCTTAGAATCTAGGAACAAGGAATAAAAATTCAACTACTCAAACAATGAAAAAGAAATGGAATGGTAATGCTGGATGGGTTATCAAGTCGATAGCTTGCTTGATGATGGTCAGCCAAGCAGAGGCAGTAACGGTGGCTATAGATTCTACAGCTTCCAGTTTTATAAAAGACCCAGCTCCTGGAGCTGGAAATGCAGCTTATACTCATATGATGTCGATCCAGAATTATCAGGCTGGATACAATAAGACGACTGATGAGACTACCAGAAATTGGTTCATCTTTGATATCCCAACGATCATGGCTAGCGAGTCGATATCCTCTGCTACGTTTAAACTCTATATGCCTATATTTATACCTGGCGACCCTGCAAGTGATGCTGGTTTTGGTTATTCATCTGCAGATGCTTCTGAGGAATTTGCCATCTTTGGATTATCTCCTGATGCTTCCGCAGTGATTTCAGCCAGTGATGTTTTAGATGATGCAGGCGTGCCAGATGATAGTTCTATGTTTGATGCATACTATCCGTTTTTAGTAGGAGGAGAACTGTATGGATCTGTCACTGTGGAAGGAGCTGATAACGGAACATTTATTTCGATGAGCTTTAGCTCCGCTGGGTTAGTGGCTCTCAATGGCTCAACAGGATCCGCGTTTATGTTTGGAGGTGCGGTAGTGAGTATAGACAATGCACCTTCATTGGACATAGCAGAAGGCTTATTTCATCATACTCACCCCTACGGATTTGGTTCACCCAGTTTTGAAACAGCCGCACCTGAGCTGATACTAGAAATTATACCAGAGCCCAGCTCTTCACTATTGTTAGCAGTGTCGGGACTTTTGATGATGACTAAACGCAAGAGGTAAGATTTTAAGATTGTTAGAAGTGATCTGTGATTTGAATATTTAAAGGTTTTATGCCTAGCGAAATCAGAAATGTTAGTTTAGTCTGATAGCATGAAAGATCATAAGCATATTAAACCTCACCCTCGTCACGAGAAAGATTTCACTGGTGGCTCAGCACTTACTCGTTCTTGTAACTATGTCGGAACTACTGGAGAGAGTTCACTGGACAAGGAATTGCTAGCACTGGCTGAGAAGATAGCACCTCATGATAGAGAGTGTCTTCTGGCGGAAATGATGATCACAGCAGTTAGGCTTAGCAGAGGTTCTGCGACTGATGGTGATATTAAAATGCTGAATCGGGCGCTTAAGGAGATGAGTCATGCCAACGAGGTGTTTTCTGGTTTCCGTAAAGAACGCAAAGTCGCAATCTTTGGCTCAGCGAGAACTAAGCCAACCGAACCTGAATATGTCACAGCTGTTAGATTTGCTAAGCAGATGAAAGAAGAAGGTTTCATGACGATTACAGGTGCTGGACCAGGTATTATGGCCGCAGGTAATGAGGGGGCAGGCAGAGAGGATAGCTTTGGACTTAACATCAGTCTTCCGTTTGAAACTTCAGCGAATGAATTTATTCTGAACGATGAGAAGTTGATCGATTTTAACTACTTCTTTACTCGCAAATTATCCTTCGTAAAAGAGGCAGATGCAGCGGTGGCGTTCCCCGGTGGTGTAGGGACGATGGATGAGCTGTTCGAGGCTCTAACGCTTATTCAGACTGGTAAAGCGACTGTTTATCCGATCGTATTGGTTGATGCAAAAAGCGGTAAATACTGGAAGTTTTGGCAGCAATTTATGGAAGAGCATTTGATGCGACTTAATTTGATCTCTAGAACGGACTTCGCTCTGTTTAAAGTCACGGATGATGTGCAGGTGGCAGTCGATGAAATCCTACAGTTTTACAAGAATTTCCACTCCTATCGTTACGTGGGAGATAAGCTCGTGCTACGTATTTTGAATCGTCTTACTGAGACCGCGGTGGCTGAGTTAAACCAAGAGTTCAAAGATATTATCAAGGATGGAGAGATTGTCCAATGTGGAGCTCTTGAGGAGGAGTATCTGGAAGAAGATCTTAATGATATGCCTCGATTACTTCTTCGTCATAGACGTAGAGATTTTGGCAGATTACGTATGTTGATCGATGCGATCAATGTGGCGGAAACGAAGAAATAGAATCTCGTGGATAAGGACGTAGTAGATTACCTTATCGTCGGTCAGGGACTGGCTGGCAGTGCGATGGCGATGGCGCTCCTTGAGCAAGGCGCTTCTGTGATTGTATTAGACCGTGAGGATATGAATTCTGCCAGTAGAGTTGCTGCTGGATTAGTGACGACTGTTGCAGGTAAGGGTATGAACCTTAGCTGGCGACAGGCGGAGTATCTTCCTGAGGCGATGGCGTATTACCATCAGTTAGAGCAGTCATCTGGGCAGGAATTATTTCATTCGCAAGAGCTGCTGCGCTTGTTCGATAGTGAGAAGCGCAAGGTGAAATTTGAGAACAAGATCGAACAGCTAGAGGGCTGGGTCGCAGAGGCGAACAAAGAAGATCTAGCTCGGTGGAATAGCGAGCATGGCGGCTTTGTGATGCTTCAAGGTGGTTGGCTGGATACTAATGCTTATCTTGAGGTGGTAAGAGATATTCTTGGTGCGAGATACAGAGTAGATGATTTTAGTTCTAGCGATCTAACTCATGCTGATGACGGGATCGAATACAGAGGTGTCAGTGCTAAAAGTATTATTTTATGCCAAGGTGTGTCTGGTCTAACAGAATCTAACAATTTATTTTCACATGTAGAACATCGAAGTGCGAAAGGTGAAATTCTAAGAGTGAAAATAGAGGGCCAGTCGCAACACCAAATCATCAGTAATAATGGCTGGATGGTTCCAGTGGCAAAAGACGAGTGGAGAGTGGGTGCTACTTATGAGTGGAGTGATATGGAAGGGGAAACGACTGCTGAAGGAAGAGCTGAAGTAGAAAAGAAGCTAAAAGTTATGACCGATAGAGATTATCAGATCATCGATCAGCAGGCTGGCGTCCGACCAATCATGCGTAAGAGTCAGCCGTATGTAGGAGCTCATCCAGACCATCCTAGAGTTAAGTTCTTCAATGGTCTAGGCAGTAAAGGAGTCATTAGCGGACCAAGCGTTGCCAAGCATTTTGCCGATCATTTAGTGAACGGGACTGAGCTAGATCCTGAGCTTACTCTGGAGAAACGTCTTTGATTCCTTTCTGCACCATTCTTCCTGATTTAGCATCACGGTAGAAAAATTGGTAAACGCGTTTTTGTCCAGGATGGGGCCAGAGACCAGAGGCTGCTCTACTCCATTTATTAGAATATTTTACAAAGGTGAACATCTCGACATGGTTTGCAGAGTTGACTGAGAATTTACTTACGATCTTGTGTTTTGATGCTTCTATAGAAAACGTATCCTTACCTAGTTTTAAGCGCATTGGCAGGCTGCTCAAGTTGTAGCAAGAATAGGCTCCTCTAGGGAAAAACTTAACGGAGTCATTGATCACGACAATGCGGAAAGGATGTGATGACCCTTCAGAGGTAGGTAGGAACAACAGCAATGCCTTGTCTAGGCTTAAAGGAATATTAACTGCAGCGACAGTTTCGGACTCAGCACCAGTGCGAGTTGAGGCCTTTGTGTAAATCAATTTGTTTCCAGCTAGACGAACTACAGATCTCTCGTGATTCAAATATTTTTTTACAGTGATCGGTATGCCTGCTTGTTCTGGTTTGCCAGCTGGATCGTGTAGATGCAGTTTTTTGAATCCAGGATGGTGAGTGATGACTAGGTGTCTTAGAGTGATTGTTCTAGTCTCGTCGTTTTGTTGTGCATGAGACACATTAGAGCCCATGACAGTGAGTAAAATGATGATGAATTTATAGAGTTTCATATGTTTAGAGATTAGAGTTCTTTTTCGTTTAACCAACGGAAGTTAGTAATCACAAACCTACGTCCAAAGCGTCGATTTGATTCACTGACTAAAGCATCAGTTCTGGTCGCTGCTTTATCTGTAGGGTCAAGGTATTCAGGTATGCGCTGCACTGTGGCTTCACACCATGCTTTGGCGATTACCCTGCCGTTTGAGCCACGAGCGTCTCCGTAAGCACGAATCTTAAATGTATCTCCTCTAACGGAAATATGTGATGAGAGAGCAGAGAGAATATCGCCTTGAGTAATGGATACTGGGCTGCCTTCGGCGCTATAACCTTCAAGGGCATCCGCGTTGACGATTCCCTTTTTATCTAGAGCGTCTAGTTTGTTCAGATCTACTTTGATAGAATCACCAGGTGCAAAGGTATTAATTCCAGAGTTATCAATGGCTGCTTGAATGACTCCTTTTTGAGCGTGAAGTTCGCCTTTAGCTCCAATCCGACGGTTCACAAACTCAGCTAGGCTTTGGTATGGAGCTTGATCAAGTTTAGTTCTCTTACGTAGTTCTAGAACGATGTTTTCTGCTAAAGTCTTGATCTGCTCATCTGTTAGTGAGCGGAATCCAGCCCAGCGGACAGCACCTGCGACATCAGCTGGAGGAGGATCACCGAGAGAAGGGTCTCCCCCTAATGATAGGCCCATGCGAGGGAATGCTGTGTTATAGTGTAGCTGGTGTTCTTTTCCCGCCCAGCCGTGCACAGACTCACTTCGTAAGGCTAACAAGATAGAGTTCCAAGCATCCACAGAATCTGAGTTGATGTTAAACATACCTCGCACCATGAGTGCACTGCTCAACTCTTTGGCCGCATTCTCAGGTAGCGCTTTCATACGATCTACAAACTCTTCTCGACCTTCGGATAAGCTAGCCGGAGTCAGACGTGGATTCAACGGGTTGTTAGCTGTTCCTTGTAGAAGATCAGTTAGAACCTCAGATTGAGTTCTTTCTACTCCCGTGTAGGACTCTGATTGGTCTACGATCGATGAGAAAAAGTATTCATCCCAGAGAGTTTGATTTAGTAGAAACGAATGATCCAAATAGTGGTGATCAAAGGATACTTTACCTCCTGATTGCGCAATCTTATTGGTTTGGATCATTGGGTGAGCGTGAGAGTTTCCAAATGGATGTGTGACGCGTGGCAGAGTTCTGCCAGATGCTAGGTTAGCATGAATGAGCTCTCCCATAGAGGCGATTGGTCCCACTGGCACACGGTGCATAGGAACATTGGTCACACCTAGATTAGCAGTAGAGCTAGCTCCAAAGTATCCGCGCTTGGTAACTGGGTTTAACTCGATACCTGGGAAATCAGTGAAGCTACTGATCTCTTTGATGCTAAG
>CAKZNV010000105.1 GCA_937132085.1 uncultured Rubritalea sp.
GGGAGTAGCTCAGCTTGGTAGAGCGCTGCGTTTGGGACGCAGATGTCGCAGGTTCGAATCCTGTCTCCCCGACCATTCTTTGACCGCCATGTTTAACGACATGGCGGTCTTTTGGGTTTTAGAACAATCCTTACCTTAAGACAGGATGAGAACGCAGTTTGAATGCCCCGTGTTGGCAACGCCAACAAATCTCCCAACTTAAAAATCCGGAGGAGGATTTTTACAAAGCAGCACAGCCTGAGAGGAACGATGGCAATCCTGTCTCCCCGACCATTCTTTGACCGCCATGTTTAACGACATGGCGGTCTTTTGTTTGAGGGATTCGCTTTGGATAAGGTTCAAGCTGAAGTGATTCAAGCTATGAATAAAAAGACGCTACAAGCTAAGCTTACAGCGTTTGGTGAGAATAGAGAGAATCCTATCGATACTCTTTGATATACTTTTGCTTCTGTGGGACTTCTTCGTAGCCGAAGAGCTTTTTGACCCGTCTAGTAGGAGGATCGATGATGAGCTTGCGGAACCAGACTTCCTTGGTGGCTAGTGGGGTGTAGACAGATTTTGCTTCAGTGATCTTATCGATGTTACCAGTAGCGTGACAGTGGGGACAGCGAGCGTCCTTGAGAGCGAGATTCATGCGTTCTATGTTCTCAGTGGGGAACTCTTGGTTGTAGAGGCAGTGCGCATGCTTAGCGATGGAGCCGCCACAGGCTTGGCAGGCAAGCTCGGTCTCCCACTCACCGATCTGGAAGATTGAGTCTGGATTCTCTTTATGAAATTTGAGCAAGAAGTCTTCGTTCTCTGCTTGATGTGTTATTCCATTTCCCATTGCTCGGTTCTTACATTGTTGGTGATCTCGTGAAGTGATTGCTCCATGTTAAATTTTGAGTTTCGTTTAGATCTAGCGAGGTTCATCGAAAGGAGGTTGATCTTAGTCATCGCGATCTCGTTGTTTGCTATGCATTCCTCTGCGGCGTTTGAGCCATCTATTTTGAGGCGGCGGCGCTCTTCCAGAGATTCCTTTTCTACGGTGTTGTGAGCACGTGCGAGTTGAGTCTCGATGTAGTCTAGGTCGATGTCCTTGATGCTTTTGAGGATCTGCTTGGCATGGATGAGGTTATCGATAGTGGCTAGATAGAGCTTCTCAGCGAGAGCATGGAGTCTGCTGGCTTCGACAGATTTGTTAGAGAGCTTCTCATCGATAGTGGCGAGGAGGCCTACGAATTTATTATTTAGTTGGTCTACTTGTAGAGCGCCTTGCTCACAGCCTAGGTCACGGAGCTCTGGACCGAGGGTAGCTAGTTTAGAGATCAGTTCCTTTTTCTGCTCCTCACGTGCATTGTCGATATGCTTTTGTGATAGCTTCTTGCCGTTAGTGATTTTCTGGTAAAGGTAGAATCCTCCAGATGCGATGATGCCAATACCGCCAGCTATGAACCCTGCGGTGCTACTGAAGAGGCCACCATAGAGAAGTGCTAGCACTCCGCCAGCTGCCGGGTAGAGTGTCATGGAGTGAGTGAGGAGTTCCTCATTCACTTTCTTACCTATTCCTTCAGCGGAAAAACTATGATCCTCTTGTCCTTGCATCTGTTTAATAGACTTCTTCTAGGAGGTTAAATTCTACTCTTGGGAGTTTATTCATCCACTCTCTGTAGCTCATGTCAGGAGTTCTCTCTAGTGGGCGAGATGGGCCTAATCCTGTCGCTTTGATTCTAGTAGCAGGTATTTTATAGGTTTCAATCAGGTAGTTGCGGATCGCATCAGCACGTTGCTGAGAGAGCTCTGTGTTTAGCTGAGCATTGCCTCTGGTAGAAGTGTGGCCTTCGATGCCGAGGCGGTAGCGAGGATAGCGATTGAGGATGTTTTTCAGATTCTTGATGTCTAGTTTCCCTTGTTCTGAAAAGCTCTTGGTGCCTGGTTTGAATTTGATTGGTGGGATTTGTAGTGATGCAACGGGATCTAGGCTGTTCCATTCTGCTGGTGAGAGTCGCTCAAAGAAGTTCTCGTCTGGATTAATAATCTGGCCGGAAGTTTGCTTCTCGTGCATTTTAGCAAGTTGCTTACTGCTGAGTAGCTGGAATGCTCCGCCGACTGGGAGAGGGGACTTCTGGAAATCACCAAACTTTATGAGGACATCATTGGTGAGATCGATGGTTTCAATGATTTTGAACTCAGGTCTCTTGACGTTCTTAGAGCGGATGCCGAACCAATAGGTAGCGTTCTGCTGGAGTGATTTCCAAGCGATCGTGTCGATGATTTTATCGGCTTCTACTTTAGTGAGAGCAGCATCTTTTTGAAACTCTTGGCTGAGGATATTTTTATTCTTCTGGAAGTGTCTGAGTGTTGGGAAATAGTTTTTTAGAAGAGCTTCGAGCTTTTCTGGTTGATTATTTACTACATTATCGCTGGCGACTAGGATATCCACGATGAGTTTAGAGGTGCTCTTGGTGCTGATGAGTGTTTTGAAGCGGTCATCTTTCAGAGCTGTAGAAACATCTGGTTCCCATAGGACAGCCGCTTCTGTTTTGCCTTCTAACAGACTTTTGAGCGCTGCTGAAGAGCCATCTGCTGGAATGATGTTAGATTTGAGGTCATTGAGGCCAAAGTCGATAATGCTGGCCTTGATAAGCTGGTGGGATGGGCTGTTGAGCGTGGCTGTGATGCTCTTGATGTCATTTACCTTGGTGATAGATTTATTGACAACAATGGCGTCCGCACCTTTTGATTCAGAGATGACCATGACGATCTGACCAGAGAATTTCGGGGCAGCATTGAGGATGTAAGAGTCTACAGTAAAGACGGCAAAGTCTAGTTCACCGCTCTCTAGCATTTTCATGCGCTGGGCGTAGTCTCCTCCATCGTCATTGAAGTCTAGCTGGAAGCCGTCTTGGAGCATTTCTATCTGCATGTGCTTAGAGCGGATAGGGTAGTAGCCTAGGAAGTTATCTAGACCTATCTTAATTCGCCCTTTGAAACGGCTAGCGTCTGTGCGTAGAGCTTTCTGGGCCTCTTCTAGTTTGGCTTGCTCCAGCTCTGCCATAGTTTGTTTCTGCTCAGCTCCTTTTTTGAGATAGGAGAAGGTGATCATCGCTATAGCGGCGATGATCACAAATAGAAATGTTCCTTTTACTTTCATTTATTGAGTGAATTCTTTTGGGTCTGAGAACTCATTGGTTTCAGCTGCTACCTCTTTAAAGGCTTTGGCTAGTTCTGCTGCATTGCTAGCAGTGCGATAGTCTACGTATCTGGGGTCGTTCATCTCGTGAGATGCCACGTGGAACCCGATGACGTGAACCTGAACAGAGGTTTTGGCTACAACTTGCCTGACAATATCCATCGGTGACTTGTCGCTAGACTCACCATCTGTGACGATGATCATGTGATAGCTTCCGTAGCCTTGTTGGCGAGATGCCTGTGTCGTGATTTCCTGAAATGCTCGTGTGGTGGATGCTCTCAGAGGTGTTCCTCCTCTGGCGGAAGAACCGTGAACAGCTTGCTTGAAGGCTGCTCTGTTCTTAGTGCCTAGCGGGACTTTGGTCGGGCTGTTCAGGTGGATTAGGCCGAGATTGTGCTCAGCTGGCAGGGTGTCAGCTAGGGTGATAAGGGCTTGTTTAGCTTGCTTCATTTTATCGCCGTCCATTGATCCACTATCATCTAGGACTACTAGGTAGTTTTCTGTGGTTTGTATGGCTGCGTATTCATTACTAACTGGTGGCCAGACTTTTCTATCTGGTTTATGGGTAGCAGTAGTGCTGGGGGAGGAGCTGGTCTCAGATAAGATTTCGTCTAGGCTGACACTTTCCTGCTTAGGGCGCTCATTACAGGCCGCTAAGCTGATGACTCCTGCGAGCACCGTTGTGGGTAGAAAATATTTCATGTTAGTTCCTTTCTGTTGGGGTTAAAAATCAAGGGCTTCGAATACATCTGTCTCAGCTTCTACCTGAATAAGGCGGAACTTGACTCGGCGCATTTTATTCCAAGCATCCTTGTTTTTAGGAGCATTTGATTTATCGATATCTCCATCGGCAGCAAGTCGGAAGTTAGGGTGCACGATACCGTGACCGATGGTTCCAAACTGTGATTCATCGAGTGTGATGTTCTGCGATTGTGCGTATTGGATGAGACTAGCTTTTACAGAGCTAGCTCTGCTGAGGCTGAGGTTGAGTGCTGCTTGCTTCTGCTTCTGTAGAATCATTGGGCTGGCGTTATTCTTATATTTATTTTTTAGGTAGCCTAGTGGATCTGAGTGACCTTCCACTGTTAGAATAGCTCCGCCGTAGATGTTCATAAGCTCGATCGCTTTTTTGAACTCAGCCTCGTATTGCTGGGCTGAGAATGTGTTCTGCCCTGGCTGGAAGTAGATGTCGAATGAGTAGAGTTCGTCATCTGAGAGTTCACCTTTCTTACGCTTGCTGTCGATGACTTTTTGCACGGCATCTTTGTTGAATTTTGGCTTGGTGTTTTCGGCGATGTTGACTCCTTCCTTGAGCTTATCAAAGTTGATGAAGTTTGAGCTGAGAGCGAATTTACGAGAGAGTAATCCCATGGTTACGAAGTCGCCTTGGACCTCATCACTGACTTGCTTGAGGTTTCTTCCATGTGGGCTAGTAAAGAATGCTTTATTCTCTGCCCAAGTTGCATGTGATGCATCTGCATACATTCCAGCCATGTCATCTGTAGCCGAGGAGTCGTCTAGTAGAATCTTAGCACCTCTTGAGAGTGTAGTCTTATCTCCAGCCTTCATTTTTTCAACGAGCTTTTCACGGCCTTTCAGCATTCCTTTTACGAAGGAGTGTATTTTTGCTTCATTGGCTCTGGCGAAGCTGCTGCGGACTGCGTAGCAATCATAGATGACGTTCGACGCGGTCTTAGTAGAAAGGAGGATTTTAGCTCCCTTGATAGTGCCTTCAGCGCCATTACCTACGGTGCCATTATTGGTGGCTGCTAGAGCATCTGGGATGATACAGAACGCTGCATCTACACCTGCTTTTTCAAGAGCTACGATGGGTGAATAAGACTGATCATTTACCTGGAAAAGGTCTGGGCACCAGACGATATTTACATCCTGTGATGAGAGTCCTACTGAGCGGAGGATGGTGGTGAGGTAATCAACGTGTGGGCCGTATGCTTGGACTGCGATCGTTTTACCTTTGAGATCTTTTGCTGTCTTAATGTTACTTTTCGCCACGAGAGCATCGCCACCAGTGGAGCGGGTGAGGAGATAGATGACTTCGAACTTAGTCGTTTCGTCTTTGTTCAGGAGCTCTGTTGCCGCATTGAGCATACCTACGGTTCCACGGAGGAAGTTGATCTCACCTTTTTTATACATTTCGACTTGCTTGCGGAAATCATCTTGCCTGAAGAGTTCTATGTCTAGGCCTTCGCTAGCAAAGAAGGAATTCTTCTGAGTGGTGAGTCCACCGTTGGCTTCAATTTCCTGTAGATCTCCACCCCAAGCGATCATTGGAACTTTCCATGTGTTACTGGTGTTCGCAGGTCCTGTGGCGACTTTGATGACTTCTGTTAGAGGTTTTTGCTCTAGTTTCTGACCATGCACTAGGGACGCTCCCATGAGGAAGGCGGATGCAATGGTGATAATGTTTTTGAGTTTCATAATGATGTATTGGGTTACTAAGTTACGTTGTTAAATGTTCTTCGTCAGTTAGGGTATTCCATGACTGTGAATGGCTGAGATCAAATTCTGACACATGTTGTAAATGCTGAGGATTGAATCCTTGGTGTCTGACGTCTTCGATTAGCTGGGCAAACTTTTCTGTCTCTTTGATCTTGGTAGATAGTGCGGTATTATGCAGTTCTTTATCTACTACAAATTTAGCTCCTCTTTGGAACGCCTCACCACGATCGTCTGTGTAGTATTGAGAGAGCACAAGTAATCGGGTGCCTAAGAAACAGGCTTCTTCTAGGTCATGTGTGACGAAAAGAATAGTAAGATTATATTTCTCCCAAAGCTCTAACAGAAGTGTCTGCATGAATTCTCTGGTGCCGGGATCGAGCGCTCCAAATGGCTCATCCATTAAGAGAATTTCAGGCTTGGTGATGAGGGCTTGAATGATGGCAACACGTTGCTGCATCCCGCCACTGAGTTCATGTGGGTATTTGTCTACGGCGTCGCCTAGTTTTACTTTCTCTAGTAACTCTATGGCGTAGTCACGGACCTCTGCTCGTTCTTCTTTCTTCCAGAAGGGGATTTTGAAATAAGGCCCTGAAAGGACGTTATCTAGCACGGTCTTGTTAGGGTAGAGTGAGTATTTCTGATAGACTACACCACGTGTCTCATCTGGGCTGCCTACAGGTTTTCCTTTGATCGTTAGTGATCCGGAGCTTGCCTCTAGTTGACCTAAGATGAGTTTAAGTAAGGTAGATTTACCACATCCTGAGGGACCCACGAGAGTGCAGAGTTCGCCCTTGTTGATGGTAAGGTCTATGTTATCGAGCACAAGGAACGGTTTCCCTTCTTTTGTAGGGTATTCCTTATAGACGTCATTAAAGTGTAATATTTCCATTATTTTTGTGCGCTATACCATTTAAATCCTTTGTCTAAGATGAGTTTCAAAATGAAATCCACAGTAAACGCAAGTAGGGTGATCCAGATGACGTAGGGGATGATGGTGTCCATGGCCATGTATCTACGTGCTTGGAAAATTCTGTAACCAAGGCCTTCGCTAGAGGCGATGCCTTCTGCTACGATGAGGAAGATCCAACCTGCTCCGAGAGTGAGGCGGATAGTTTCTAGCACTTTCGGGATAAGAAGTGGGATGACGACTTTAGTAACCAGCTGATATTGGCTGGCACCTAGTGTCATGGTTTTGGTAATCATCTCTCTAGGAATCTGTTTGACGTAGAGGGTGAGATCCCTTGCCATGAGAGGGAATGTTCCGATAAATATCAGGGCGATCTTACTCGTTTCACCTACGCCTACAGCTACCAGCAGGATAGGTAAAATGGCGACTGGTGGTATGAAAGAAATGACATTGGTAAAGTTCTGACCTAGCTCTCTACCAGCAGGGAATAGGCCGATAACGATAGCGAAGATTATACTCACGAGAGTGGCTAGTGAGACCCCTTTGAGCAGTCTGACTAAACTGTGTTTAGTGTCGTCCCAGAATACTAGCTTTTCGGTGCGTTTGTTAGGTTCTGTCGCTAGTTGCTGAGTCTTTTTAGCCATTTGGCTCCAGCTAGGCATGAGCTTATCTTGAGGATTCACCTCATGCCTATTCTGGGAGACATTGTTATAGATGAGCAGGCAAGCGATGAATGGCAGAAGCCTTAATATCCACTTGAATACGCCAGGCTCAGCATAGATTCCCCATAGCCTGGATCGCTTGTGACCGTTATTGCTCATCAGTTTATAGTTATTAATAATTTAGTGATTACTTAAGGAAGTTAGTATCAAATCTGAGTTTGATGTTCTCCTTGTTTCCGAGCACTGATCCATCTGGGAATGAGATGCCGATGTCGTCTTTGCTGCTAGAGCCTTCTGGGTAGAGACCTTTATCGAATGAAAAGCTTCTAACAAATTCCATCGTCTTTTTCACGTCATCAGACTCGAAGAAGGTCTTGGCTTCTGCTTTGGTGTAGAACATCTCAGTTGTTTTTAGCTGAGCGTTATAGTCATCTAGTGAGCCTCCTGCGCTCGCTGCGATGATTTCCATGGCTTTGGCATCTTTTTTAGCCATTACAGCCATTGTCTCATACCATGCATCAGCGATTGCTTGCTTGAACTTCGCATCAGCGGCTGTCTTCACGATGATTGTATCGATAATTTCTCCAGGGATCTGGGAAGAATCAAACAAGATCTGAGCATTTGGCTGAGACTTAATGGTATTTACGATGGGATTCCATGTGACTACGTGTGACTCATCAGCTGCTGTGAAAAGTGATCCGATCTGAGCATCTGAGGTGTTTGTGACAGTGAGATCTTTTTCGGTAAGTCCGTTCTTTTCTAGAGCACGAGCGAGCATGTAGTGACTAACAGACATTTCTACTAGCTTTACACTCTGACCTTTTAGCTCCGTTATAGAGTTAGCACCTTTAGAGACGATAGCGTCATTTCCGTTAGAGAAATCTGTAGGGAGGATAAAAGTAGAATCCACTCCAGAAGCAGCAGGGATAGTAAGAGCGTCCATGTTAGTGAGGCTTACCGCATCTATATCACCAGAGGTGTATTGGTTGATGCTTTCGATGTAGTCATTGAACTTTTCTACTTTGATCTCGATGCCGTGTTTGTCTGCATGCTTCTTAAGTATACCAGAGTCGACCATATAGGCGATAGGCTCCCAGCCAGTGTATGGGCTCCAAGCTAGAGTATAAGAAGGGTTAGTTTCTGTAGTAGTGGTTTCTTTTTCACCACAGTTTGACAGTAGTAGCGCGGAGCATGCTCCTACAGCCATTAAAATGTATTTATTGATTTTCATAAGTTTGGTTTTAGTTAATTACTTGTTTAGTCTTATTAAGGCAATTTTTTTAGCATTGCGACATTCAAAGTAAATAACGGATTTGTTTTCTGCGCTCTTACAAAATGAAGTTCATTTTATACCTAGTTGGTTAGAGGAGTCTTAATCCATAGAAATTACTTCTCTACACCAGAGTAGAATTAGTTCATGGACTTTATGAGTGATCATGCGTTTTTCCATGTGATGCGAGATAATATATTTCATTATAATGAATCCTTGTCGAATGAGAGATATTGGACTTTACTGATTGTGATGAGTGGAGTGTTTGATGCTAGAAATAAAAATGTTATTGTAGATGATATCATTGATGGATCTACTGGTTTGGTTGCTTTGATCTCTCCGGAAAGGTTAGCAATCCTTCAGCAACTTTGGGGGATGTCTCGTGGTAGCTTAGACTCTGAAGCTAGTTTGCGGATTGTGTTGAAGCTTTTTGCTGAGCTCTTAAATGCGAATAACTGTTCATGGCTTGCTTCTTGCTATGGGAAGTCTCCGAGCGAGCTCTATTATATAGAACTGTTTAATGGCTGGTGGGCATCCGATATTGTCGATTACAGAGAAGGAGCGAATAGCAAAGAAAGTGAAAAAATCTACTATAAATACACGAAGACCCATGGGGTGGATCCACTTACTCAGCTAGCTGTCGAGTGTGTTGGGACAACACGTGTTCACTCACGTAGCGAACTTTTTACTGATGAAGAATGGCTTGATCATCCTATGCGTAATGAATTCCTCATGCCGCGATACAATGTAAGTGAGCGGATTTATATCATCTTCAATATAGATGAAAAGAATGAGTCTTATTTTGTAGTGGATAGAGAACAAGGTGGGGAGCCATTCTCTAGAGAAGATCTGCAGCTAGCATACATAGCGACGGCTGGTCTAGGAGCTCTGCATCATCGATTGTTTTTTGAACGAGGTTATTTGCCTCCTGCGTCCAAGCCTCTTTCTCCTCGTGAGAGAGAAGTATTTAGCCTGTTGTTACGTGATGTTTCAGAGAAGGAAATGGCTGCCCAGCTAGGAGTGTCAGTAAATACTGTCCATCAATACATTACTTCAGTTTATAGGGTTTTCAAGGTGAGGGGGAGAACTGCTCTACTTTCAACATTGATGAATGCTACTCAGTAAATGCTATTTGTGGTGTTATTATGACCACTACTGATTAGGTGGATTGTCAAAATTGTTAGATTATGTATTGTATATTCAATTACAAAGTAGCCTTTAGGTCAGCGAGTGGACTTTTGGAGCGACTTTGTAAATTAATACCCTATTTGAATCAAACTAGTCGATTAATCTGATTAGCTGTGTGTGCCGTTTATTCAGGTGCATTAATCGGTCTAGACAATGATTAACTCCCAGTGCAATCAGGAGCCACCCTTCCAAATGTAGTTCTTGGCTTCTGATTGTATCCATTTATTTATTAAGTCCTCGGTAAGCTTTGTTAATTGCTTTTCTAAGAGTCCAGGCGTTTTGACTAGTGTCATCTGACTTAGCAGTTGTTTTGAGAGCTTCTCTGAGGGCATTTACTTCTTCTTTCCCTAGTCTTTTAGGTTTGATCTCTAGGACTGCCATGACTGCGATCTTATAAATGGATGCGCATGCTTTGGTGTCGCCAGCATTGAAGAGATCCACTCCTGTATCTACAGCTTCGTCGAAGATTGCTAAGCAGACACCTTCTTTTGTCTTAGGGGTTTTTGCCGCTTGTGCGATTGGGGCTACTGTTTTTTTGGGTATGAGAACGTTGTCGATGACGTGGATGATACCGTTTGTTGCTTGAATGTCTGTGGCTGTGACTCGTGAATTGTTTAGATTGAGTGCAGCATTTTTGAATGCGATTTTGATCTTCTCTCCGTTGAGAGCGCTTGCTTCTTTGAGGCCTACTGCTGTGGCTCCATCTACTTTGCCTTTGACTACGTGGTAGGTGAGTATGTTGATAAGCTGAGGCTTGTTTTCTGGTTTGAGTAGAGCTTCAAGAGTGCCTTTAGGTAAACGCTTGAAGGCTTCATCTGTAGGAGCGAAGACTGTGTAAGGTCCATCAGCTTTGAGCGCTCCTACTAGATCTGCAGCAGTGAGAGCTTTAGCGAGGATTGTGAAATTGCCATTGGCAACGGCTGTGTCGACGATGTCTTTGTCAGCAGCTTGGGTTGAGCTTGAGAGGAGAGTGAGGCAAGCAGTGAGAGCGATGACTGGTGAGAATAGCTTGTAGTGTAATTTCATGGTTTCTGGGGTGGTGGGTTAGTAGGATTTGATTGATTTGACTTCGAGAGAAAAGGTATCGTCTTTTTTGTCGTAGAGCATGAAGCCAAAGCTAGAGATCTTGCTCGTGTTAAGCTTTAGTTTCGGTATTTTTCTGCCGAATGAAGTGGCATAGAATGAAGTAAATGGCACTTTGACAGTCATCCATTCACCGGCCTTTGTTTTGAGTGGTGACCAGTAGGCCAGCCTGCTGTTGCCTCCTGCTCTGGCGGTAAAATAGTAGGTTCTGCCATCGCCGCGGAAGGTCACTTCCATCCCTTTGCTTTTTGATAAATCATATTGCTCACCATAGCTACGGATGGATGCGAACCCTCCATTGTTCTTGAGGGAGATCTCACCTCGAAACATCAGGTTGTTAGCTTCTGAAAAGTAGTATTTACCTTCTGATTTTCCGCCCATGACACCGTCATTGACTGATCGCCACTTCAGTTTTTCTGTCTGGTTCTTATAATCGATAGTGGGTTTCGCTTTAGTTTCAGTGTTTGTTGATTCTTTATCTTCAGTAGGTTTTGAGTCTTGAGCAGTGGTGAGTCCTGCTGTGATCAGTAGGCTGGAGCTTATTATTAGTAGAATTGATTTTTTCAGTAGGTTCATAATTTTCAATCTACAGTGAAAATTAATTTTAAGCAAATTTTTATTAATATATCGTGAGGGTGACTGCTCTAGAGAATAGCTAGTCTGTATTAAATACTACAGACTAGTTCTTAAATAGGAGGTGGATCTACAGCTTGAGACAGTTAACTAAGATCGATTGATCTTGTGGAAATAGCTGGATCTTTTTTGATGTCCTCAGGTTTTTGTTTATAGGTGGTCTCCATGCCGCTGAGGTGAAGCTTACCATTTCTTATTTCTAGAAATGTATAGAGTGAATCTGTGTATGGCCACGGCTTGCCAGCATGCCAGAGGTAGGAGGCGCTGTTGATGCAGATGTGATGTGTGCCGTGGACTTGGCGATGCCAGTCTTGGTGCTGATGTCCACAGATGACAGCTTTGACCTTTGGGTGCTTATCCGTAGTCTGGTGCTTTTTGATTACGTTTAGGATAGCGCTATGCTGAGGTTTTTCAGGTTGGTCAAATGGTTGGTGAGTGTAGATGATAACGGGAAGGTCAGTTTTTCCTAGTGTTTGGTCTAGCCACTTGAGCTGCTCGGGATCTGGCCATGAGCGCATGCTAGAGTTGACGTAGAAGTTTGCATTGGCGTAGGGGACATACTGATCACCTTTTTTGAGGTTGTTCATGTCGATGACGATGAATTTCCAGCCATTAACATCAAAGTCGTAGTAGCGCTTCTGCATGCCCCAGAGTTTTTGAATGTCCTCTTTCGTTCCCTTGTCCATATCGTGATTACCTAGAACATGGTGCTTTGGGTAGGGCATGGCGTCCCATGATTTCATGAGTTTCTCTGCTGCTTTTTCTGGATGGCAAAAGTCGCCTAACTGGATGATGTAATCTGGTTTCTGCTCAGTAGCAGCTCTTGCGAATACTTCTAAGCGCTGAATGCCGTCAGGTGCTAGGTTACCAAAGTGTAGGTCAGTGATGATGCCGGCTGTCACGCTATTGTTCTTTTGCGCTTCTGTGAGAGCGAGTGAGATTCCAGAACCTGTGAGTGTGGCAGTTATCGCAGCAGTGGTAGTTTTTAGGAAATTACGTCTGGTGTTAAGTTGCGGTGATGTTTCTGCTTTCATAGGTCTCTAGTATTGCGGGTGAAGATATATGGATAGCAGTATGAGCTCAAAATGAGCACTCCGCCATAAGGAATTACTGTGAATTAAGCTATATACCTTGTGAGTTTGATTAAATTGTCAGAAAAAGTGATCTTTATGGGCTGATCTGGTGCAGGAACATGAGTGAGATTCATTGATAATACCTTGACCTAAAGCATAGAAATGGTTGTTATTAGTGCGGTGATACGTGGGTTATCCATTCTAACTAACTTGTAGGTTATTCTACAGGGAAAGCGTTTCACCAAGATCCTAACATTATTTACTATGAGAAAATTATTATCGATACTGCTCACAGCTCTGGTTGCCCTTGCCAGCATGCATACAGCCACGGCGCAGGAAGACATACAAGGTAAGCGTATTTCATCTATTCGTGTGAAATACAGAGGAGCTCCGACAGTTGATCGTCAGCGTATTTTAGATAACATGTCTACTAAGGCTGGGCAGGTATTTTCAGCTGAAAAGATTGATGATGATATTCGTAATCTTGTAGAAAAAGGACTAGTCGACGATGTTGACATCTTTGCTGACACAGCAGGTGGTGGTTTGATGCTCATCGTGGAAGTAGATACTCAGTCACTCACGGCTGGTATTGGATTTAATAATAATACAAAGTTTAGCGATAAGGAGCTACTGAAGACAGTAGAGATAAACCCAGGAACACCGATTACAGATGCACTCATCCTTGCAGGACGTAATAAAATTCTTAAGAAATACAATGCGTTTGGTTTCCCAGATGTAGTAGTGAGCCACAATATTCGCCCTACTAACAGAAAAGGTTATTCAGACATTATCTACACCGTTGCTGAAGGATCTAAGAGCATCGTGCGTAAGATTAGATTTGCTGGGAATAACTCGATCGCGAGTCACACTCTTAGAAACTTGATGAAGACTAAGCAGAAGGGTTTCTTCTCATTCATTACTAAGTCAGGAAACATCGATCAGGATAGACTAGAAGATGACAAGGAATTGATCCTTGAGCACTACAGAGAGAATGGATTTCTCAGAGTTTCTACTTCTGGATTCGGACGTGCACCTCTTAAAGACGGTAGAGTAGACCTCGTGCTTCAGATCAATGAAGGTGCTAAATACACTGTCAATCAGGTGGCATTTGGACCAATGAGAATTTTCAAGCCAGCAGAGCTAGCGCCAGCGCTAAGACTCTCAGCTAATAAGGCATATTCATCTAAGAAGATCAGCCAAGACATCAAGACGATCCGTTCATACTATGGATCTAAAGGATACGCTGATGCTAGAGTGAGACCTGAAGTTACCAATGCAGGGCCTAACAGAGTGAATGTAGTTTACCGTGTCACAGAAGGCAGCTTCTACAAAGTGGGCAAGGTGACCATTGAAGGTAACAACAAGACTAAGGGCAAGGTGATCCGCCGTGAGATTCCCCTCAAGCCAGGTGATAACTTCAACACAGTTGATCTGGATGTTACTAAGAGAAGACTGAACAACCTCAACTACTTCAGCAGAGTAAACGTTAGCCCATCTCAGAGCAATCAGAAGGGCTACAGAGACATCGATGTGAGTGTGGACGAGAAGAAGACAGGTAGCCTTAGTTTCGGTCTTGGTTTCAGTTCTATCGATAGTGTCGTAGGATATGTAAACCTTGAGCAGACTAACTTCGATATCACAAACCCGATGGCATTCACTGGTGGTGGACAGCGTTTCGGAATGAATATCCGTCTCGGTTCTGAGAGACAAGACTTCAAAGTATCACTCGTAGAGCCATGGTTCCTCGGTCAGCGTTTATCACTCGGTGGTGAACTCTACTATAAAGGCTCACAATTCTTCAGTGATGAATACGATCAGGTTAACGTAGGTGGTGCAGTTTACATCCGTAAGCCACTTGGTAAGCGTGCCTACATCCGTGCTGAGTATCGCCTTGAGCAGGTCGAGATCGATCCAGAAACTTCTGCTAGTGCAGCATTCCAAGCTGAAGAAGGCGACTTCCTCCGCAGTGCAGTAGCTGTTAACTATGTATACGATAGCAGAAATGCTCTCACTAACCCAAGACGTGGACACAAGGTGGATCTAGGTATCCGCTACTCAGGTCTCGGTGGTGATGTAGAGACTTACGGACTCAGCGCAGCAGGATCTAAGCACTGGAATCTATGGTGGGACTCTATCCTCACTCTAGAAGGTGCAGTGAACGTAGTAGACGGAAGTGGTAATGTTCCAATCTTCGAGCGTGAGTTCCTAGGTGGTGCTAAAAACCTCCGTGGATTTGAATTCCGTGATGTAGGTCCTCGTGACGCAGCATCAGGTGAGTCACTCGGTGGTAACACTTCAGCATTCATCACGGCTGAAGCTACTTTCCCATTGGTTGAAAATGTTCGCTTTGCAACATTCTACGACACAGGATTTGTGAATGCTGATAGCTTCGACTTCGGTGCTAGTGATCGTTACTCAGACATCGGTGTCGGTCTACGTCTCAACCTACCATTCGGTCCTCTTGCTCTTGACTACGCAGTTCCACTCAAGACTCCAGATTCAGACCCTACAGCTGACAAAGGTGGTCAGTTTAACTTCTACATCAACTACGAATTTTAAATCGATAGTTTAGTGCGAATTAGTGTGAATTAGTTCGTTACAGTTTCAATTGCGCTCAATCCTCTATTCATAAGGGGTTTGAGCGTTTTCTGTTTGGAGATTATTAGTGGGTTTGAGTTTGAGTTGATTCGAGTTAGTTCGACTTTCTAGATCAGTTGATCTTATCTTTTTGACTTGATCTAAAAATTAGCAGGTTTACATAGGGGCATGGGAAAGGAACTCAGCTTCAACAAAATCAAGCTTATCACAAGGGGAGGTGATAACTATTATATCCGCCCCTCGATACTAGGAAAGCAAAGGACTCTCTGCCTCGAAACCTCGGACATGAAACTTGCAGAGAGAAGGCTGAAGCGATTCATCAGGATCTTCAATCTAACTTGTGACGAGGATTCCTTTGAAGATGCTAGATGTGATCTCACAGGCAAAGAACGCCCTCAGGCTAGAGGTAAGAAACTATCGATAGATGATTTGATCGAGCATCACAAAGACTTTAACGAACATGCTTCAAACGCTCGACCAATCAAAGAGAATAGCATGGTCTCCTATGAATATCGTATGCGAGCTATCGCTAGAGGTGCTGAGGTGGAGTTCTTCCAAGATTTTGAAGGTAAGAGTCTGACGGAGATCACAAGGAAAATTAACCCCGATTCCAAAGCGACTACGATAAGCAATAATTTCAGAATCATAAGCTCTTATACTAAGAAATCTTTCGTTCATTACCTGAAGGAGCGAGGTATTGAGATAGCAAACCCATTTACGAACGAGCTACCTCCAAAGGTTCATACTGAAAGATACACTCCTTTCGGTAAGGATATGCAAAAGGAAATCTGGGATGACTGCGAGCATCTAGGAAAGGCTCAAGCAATGATTGTTAAAATGGCTCTTGGTATAGGTCTACGTAGATCAGAAATAGCTCATGCGCAGGCTAACTGGTTCACTATGGTTGACAGGAAACACAAATGTAAAGTGCAGACATTCACGCTGCCTAGCGGTCAAACATGGACGCCAAAATCCAAGATAAATCGAACTATCCCGATTAGCAAAGAGCTATATGATTATCTTCATCAGGCAAGAAAGTTAGCTGATGGCTATGTGGAGGGATGCCCTTGGATGATCCCGTCTTGCAGAGGAGGTGTTCCAGATTCTCGACTTCATTCTGACATGGTGTCTGTGCTAAAGTGGTTATCTGAAAAGGGCATCAAGGATAATTCTGATAACAAATTGATCCACAAACTCAGAAAGCAATTTGGATCAGCTATAGTGAAGAATCAAGATATGTATGCAGCTTCGGTCTATCTAGGGCATAGATCTATCACAACTACTGAAAAGCACTATGTTGGGCTGATGGAAGAGAAAGAGGCGAATATATTCTAGCGAGCGCAAAACGTGAAGCCTCGATCTAAATCGAGACTTCATGAACACGTGGTGTCATCGACTACCTACACTTGCAGAGATTTATGATCTCGTAGTAGTCATTCGGATCGAATTTCCAGTTACGAGATCCCGTAAGGATGGGGTGAATTACTCCATCGTCTACTAATTTCCTTAATGCATATCGTGAAATACCCCATGCGGTCACGGCTTCTTTCGTTGAAAGAAGCCCCGTCATGCCTCCGCTTGGAGCGGTCAGCTCATAGCTAATTGCCATGACCGATGACCTGAATCGAATCATATCGCCCGTAGCGAATCATCGGGTGGAAAAGCCTATTACAGCTATTCGTGTTTATGATTGCTAGACAGATATTTTTTTCAAGACTTTTTTCTGCACGTTTCCATTGCGCTTCGATCAAATTATCGGGAAGTCCGTGCATATAAATCAATGAGTTCCAATAAACCTTAATTTTTGTAATAGAACTTATAATCTTCCAACGCTAGTATTCTGTCATGGAAAAATCAGAAGCTGCACTAATAATATCGATTTTAACTTTATTTGTTGTAATCTATCAGTTCTACAAAAACCAAAGTAATCGAAAATTAGAAATTATTAACGAGAGCTGTATCTTAGCTACGACACTAGACGTTAAAGTTAGAAAATTTGAGGAATATCTTTACGCAAATGAAGGTGACTTTGAAAGTAGCTATGTGAAAATGATGTCTAGCTACTTTGCTAAGAGCGGTATGTCTGTAGACAGAATAATGGATCACTCTGTAGATATTAGAAAATTTAAGTTGTCTGCTGCTTATAGAATGCAGAATGAATTGCTTCGAATTAATCGGTTAGTTCAATATCACGGAGGTCTAATTGAAACCAAAATCCAGTCCAGTAGTTAAAAATAATCATGATTAAGTTACTAATACCTTTGCTGCTACCGCTCTTTCTATCGAGCTGTAAAAAGACTGCAACCACCCCTGAGCAGCCCTCAATGCTTCCAACCACTCATGATG
The DNA here is from genome assembly GCA_937132085.1 of uncultured Rubritalea sp. GTDB lineage: Bacteria > Verrucomicrobiota > Verrucomicrobiia > Verrucomicrobiales > Akkermansiaceae > Rubritalea. The sequence continues at coordinate 17,393 of CAKZNV010000105.1, forward strand.
CTGATTCATTAAGGAAGACTCTCTACGAGCAATGTAAGATGAATCACAAACCTTTAAATTATCGTCAACTTTGGACAGCTCTCAAAATTATCGATGGAGAGGGTGATTCTGTAAGAT
>CAKZNV010000106.1 GCA_937132085.1 uncultured Rubritalea sp.
CAGGAGTAGATACAGCTAAGACTGACAACAAGCACATCATCAAGTCAGACGATGGCAAAGCAGCAGTCTGGGTAGGAACAATTGATGACGCTTGGGAGATTGGTAAGCCAAGAGGGCACGGCGGACCATGGTTAGACACAGCAGTCAAAGCCAGCACCCCATCAGATCCCTACCTCATGACCGGATATGACAAGAAATCACTCACCCTGAGCTCAGACACAGCAACCAACATCACCGCTCAAGTAGACCTCACAGGCACAGGAAACTGGGTAAACTACCAATCATTCCAGCTCAAAGCAGGTGAAACACTAGACCATACATTCCCATCAGAATTCCAAGCCTACTGGATCCGCTTCAGCTCAAATAAAGACGCAAAAGCCAGCGCCCAACTCAGCTACAAATAAAAAAATAAATGTGTTACCTCCCATTTTGAAGACACTAGCTAGGAAGGGCTGTTGCACAAAGCAGGAGTTCAATGAAACTAAAAACTAAATATATAATTATGAAAAACACAATGGCATCTATTACGATAGCTCTATCAACAATCAGCAGCTCTAGTGCAGCTATCACTGCTGTCACAGGCGTTGACAGTTTGACTGATGTTGGCTCTGTCACTACTTCACTTGGCACCGTCAATGTAACTACTGCCACTATCAGGTCTTATGGAGCAGGTAACTTTAATACTGGTTCACCAGCCTTCGGCACCACCTCGCATGCTCAACTCAATGACACTAGTATTCTTTCTGGTATAGTGGGATCAAGTGGCATCACCAACGGTAGTTTCTCACTGGACTTTGGCGGACTCGTGACAGACAATGATTCAGCCCTCGACTTCTTCGTCTTCGAAGATGGAGGAAACGACGCTGGAAGCATTTATGCTATCCTAGAGGACGGCACCCTTAGTAGTGCATTAGCTTTTGATTTTACAGTTGCAGCGATCGGTAGTGATCTTACAGGCGCTACGGGCGTTCTTAGCAATAATGGAACTAACTTAACAGGTCGTGCTGTTCATGGTTTCGGTTTCGACCTAACCGACTTAGGTATTACTTCTGGCACAGCTATTCAAGGTATCGTTATTGATACTGGTTCATCCTTAGATGCCTACCATATCGTAGCTAACGTAGAAGTCGTCCCAGAGCCGTCATCAACAGCTCTACTCGGACTAGGTGGACTCGCTCTGATCCTCAGACGCCGCAAGTAATCTTTTTAGTTAGCTAGCTTACTAAAATTTCAAAAACCACATC